>JBDTTS010000061.1:0-10398 GCA_039930525.1 Actinomycetes bacterium
GTTAACCTGGTAAGGCCCCCAGTAGACCACTGGGTTGATAGGCCGGAGGTGGAAGTGCGGCAACGCATGTAGCCGACCGGTACTAATAGGCCGAGGACTTAACCAACATCAAAGATTTACGTGTGTAAGCGTCCACTGTGCGGTTCCCGAGTTGCGGACGTCTCCGTTCACCCGGAGATCCGAACAACTCCATAGAGTTTCGGTGGCCATAGCGAAGGGGAAACGCCCGGTCCCATTCCGAACCCGGAAGCTAAGCCCTTCAGCGCCGATGGTACTGCGTGGGAGACTGCGTGGGAGAGTAGGACGCCGCCGGACATTCTTTCGACGAGGGGTCACCTATGGTGGCCCCTCGTCGCATGTCCGGTCGGCGGTGATCACCGGTCAGAACACCTTGTGTCTCACACCGTTCATTGTCGGGAGCTGGAATGTCGGAGTCTTCGAAGGATCGCAGCTCATCCGGACGTTCACCGAGCTCACGACCAGCTCAGCGGTCGGGCGGGCGTTCGGGAGACAGCCGTGACACGGCCCGAGCCGACGATCGCGCGTCGCCCAGGACTGTCGAACCTGAGATCCCCGAGGACGTCACCTGGTACGACCTGGATCGCGCGACGCGGGGCGAACTCCGGTCGTTGCCCAAAGAGTTGGCCGAGCGGGTCGGAGGCCACTTGGCGACGGCCGGCCTCTTGATCGACTCCGATCCCGAAGCCGCCCGTCGCCATGCCGTAGTGGCTCGGCGTCTGGCATCGAGGGTGGCCGTCGTGCGTGAAGCGTCGGCGCTGAGTGCCTATGCCTGCGGCGACTACGAGACTGCGCTCGCCGAACTCCGGGCGTATCGGCGGATGAGCGGTGACCAGTCACACTTGCCGCTGATGGCAGACTGCGAGCGTGGCCTGGGTCGCCCCGAGCGCGCACTGGCACTCGCGGCCACCCCTGAGGCGGCACGGCTGGACGGCGCGGTCGCTCGTGAGTTGCGGATCGTTGTCGCCGGTGCCCGTTCAGACCTCGGACAGCCGGACGCCGCTCTAGGGGTACTCGAGCAAGACCCCGGTCTCACCAGCCAGGCCGTCGACATCTCATTGGTGCGACTGCGGTACTCCTACGCTGAGGCGCTCGGGGTCGCCGGCCGGCCCGATGAGGCAGCGCAGTGGTGGGCGGTCGTCGCGCGTCAAGACGTTGACGCTGTCACCGATGCTGCTGATCGGGTCACCGAGTCGGCGTCAGACTCAGCTGAGTGACCTACAGCGGGTCGGCAGCCGACTTCTCGCGTCCCCAGTCGGTGCTTGGTTCATCAGTGATGCTCTCGCCTTGATATCGGGGGGGAGTGCCGGAGGCCGATGCCCACACCAGTCGCCAGAACGGCACATTGGGGTCACGCTGCGGTCGGTGCTGGAAGCCGTCGGTGCTGCGGATAACCGTCCACAGCACCGGGCCGAACAGCACCAGGGCCAACGCGCCGGCGCCGACCCACAGTGGCGGTACGCCCACGAGCTTGAGTCCGCTGGCTAGCAGTACGAGGACCAACGCACGGCGAATGATTCCGGCTTGTCCACGCGAGGAGACTCGGGCGCCCACGTAGACCCCTGGTAGCGCTCCAATCAGCAGCGCCCCGGTGATCTCGGCGTGAAACTCGCCGACCAGGATGTAGGTGAGGGCGGCCGCCCCCACAAGCGGCACCGCCTGTACGAGGTCAGTTCCGACCAGCCCTCCGGCCCGGAGCGACGGATAGACGAGCAGCAGTCCGACGATGATCAGCGACCCAGATCCGACCGAGGTCATGCCAACGACGACACCGCCCAGGGCGCCGATGATCAGGGTGGGGATGGGTTTGACCGAAATACCAAAGACCGAGTCGCCAGTCTCTCCAACGATCCCGGCCGCCTGGTCGCGGTAGTGCTGGCGGAGCGACACGAGCGCCTTGCCGATCATCGTGGCTACCGACAGCAACAGGGCCACGCCGAGGGCAGTCTTGATAAAGGTGTCAACCGTCTCGCTTTCGCCGATGGAGGTGCTGATCAGGACGCCAGCGACGGCGGCCGGAACCGAGCCGATGACCAGCCACTTGACCAACCCCAGGTTGACCGTCCCTCGGCGTAGGTGCACCGCCGCACCAACTGGCTTCATGAGAAGCGAGACGACCAGGTCGCTGCTGACGGCGGTGACTGGGTCGATGCCGAAGAACAAAATCAGGATGGGGGTCATCAGCGCCCCGCCACCCATACCGGTAAGGCCCACCACAAAACCGACCAGGAGGCCAGCGATGACAAGTCCTACGTCCAGTGAGAACAGGCCGAAGTCGACCGTGGTATCCATGCAGTCCTCTCTGATCCGGCTGAGGTGATCGGGCAGGTCTTTTCCGACAAGGTTAGTGGGAAAGAACCTATCGCATCACGGCTTCGATTCTGCGGGATTCGGGCTGGGACCACCCTCATCACTCGTGCACCGTCCGAAGGTGCCACCCGCTGTCCACAGCGCGCAGACTGCCGGATGTCCCCAGGCCGAGACGGGGACTGCGCGGGGCGGGTGCTGACTGGCCAGCCTAGGGACCAACAAGTTTCCCAGCGCCGAGAGCCGGAGGGCTAGTGACCAAGAAATCGCCGTCTCGCCAGAAATCTGCCAATCCCGTCGACCCGGTAAACGCCGTCCACCTTCGAGGGCGACTCTCAGCGCCGCCAGTGGCTCGTGAGCTGCCGAGCGGTGACGTTGTGGTCACCCTGCGGGTCGTTGTCGCCCGTCCGGAGCGACGACGACGAGCGCCCGCCTCCGGCCGAGCGGTCACCGTCGACACGATCGACTGCAGCGTGTGGGCGGCTGCGTTGCGCCGACGCGTGCTCGGCTGGGGTCCTGGCGACGAGATTGCTGTCGAGGGATCGCTTCGACGAAGGTTCTGGCGGGGCCAAGGGGGAGCGCAGAGCCGCTACGAGGTTGAGGTCGTCAAGGCGCGGCGCGAGGCGCGCGGCTGACCTCCTGGTCGGCCGGGAAGTCCAGAGCCGCTAGCGTGGCCGATGACCTGTGACGTTCGTCGGGAGGATCCACGCCATGACCCAAGGCCCGCAGGACGCGGTAAACCCGGAGCGGCCGGTGGAAGGTGCCGACCCAGTCGTCGGGCCACGGACCGCTGAGAGGGCGGGTGAGCAGACGGCGCAGTCCGAACTCGACCTTGGGGTGGTCTCGACGGGGTCGCCGCAGGTCGACAACGCCCTGCGCCGATTGGAGTCGCTCGGCGAACGACCCGTCGCTGACCATGTCGAAGCGTATGAGCAGGTGTTGGCCGATCTGACTGAGACGATGAGTGATCCAGTCGCCGTCCCGGCCCGCGCCGACGGCGCACCAAACACTCCGCGCTAGGAACAGGTCTCGATCGCGTGGCGCGCCGCCGTCTTGACGCTGAGCTCGTGCGTCGGGGGTTGGCCAGATCTCGTCAGCACGCTGCCGATTTGGTGACAGCTGGCCAGGTGACCGTGGCTGGCGTTGTCGCCTTCAAGGTCGCGAGCCAGGTCGAGGCAGCCGCTGCGCTCCACGTGACGGCCGAGGCGCAAGGTGAGCCCTACGCCTCGCGGGGAGCGCACAAACTCATTGGGGCGATCGACGCATTTGCGCCGGTCGGCCTAGAGATCGCTGGCCGACGTTGCCTTGACGCTGGTGCCAGTACCGGCGGATTCACCGACGTGCTCCTTCGGCAGGGCGCCGAAGCGGTGGTGGCGGTAGACGTGGGATACGGACAGCTGGTCTGGCGCCTTCAGACTGACGAACGCGTCTTGGTGTGCGACCGCACCAACATCCGTGATCTCACGGCAGAGATGACCGGAGGTCTTGTCGATCTGGTGGTGGCTGACTTGTCGTTCATCTCGCTACGCCTGGCCCTACCCAGTTTCGACCGCGTCACGGTGCCTGACGCCGACCTTTTGCTGATGGTGAAACCGCAGTTTGAAGTGGGTCGAGAGGCGTTGCCTTCAGGTGGTGTGGTGCGTGACCCGGAGATGCGCGCCGACGCCGTTCTGTCGATCGGCCGTCATGCGGAGGCCGCTGGCTGGGGAGCTCGCGGGGTGACAGCGAGCCCGTTGCCAGGCCCGGCGGGTAACGTCGAGTACTTTTTGTGGCTAGGCCGCGGAGTTCCCGCTCTGGACCGGGCCGCTGTGACACGAGCAGTAAAGGAGGGGCCGGCGTGACCGAAGACACTCGTCAAATTCTACTTGTCACCCACACCGGCCGGCCCTCTGCCACAGCGACTTCGCGCGAACTCATCAGCAGGCTTCAGCAAGAGGGGTTGCGCGTTGTCGCACCGGCTTCTGAGGCCGCCGAGCTGGGACAAGCCGGCGTCGAGGCGTGGAGCCCGGCCGACACGGTAGAGCTCGTGGTGGTCGTCGGCGGAGACGGCACGATCCTTCGAGGTGCTGAGCTGGCGCGCGCCGGACGGACGCCGTTGCTGGGTATCAACGTGGGCCGGGTCGGATTCCTTGCTGAGGCAGAGCAGCACGACATCGACCGGGTGGCCGAGCAGGTGGTTGCTCGGTCGTATTCCGTCGAGCCGCGAGTGGCTGTCGAGGTCGAGGTCGAGGTCGAGGGCAACATCCGTCACCGCCACTGGGGGCTGAACGAGATCGCCGTCGAGAAGGCGTCGAGAGCACGAATGATTGAAGTGGGTATTGAGGTCGACGGGAGGCGGCTGTCGCGGTGGGGGTGCGACGGCGTGGTGTGCGCGACGCCCACCGGGTCGACGGCGTATGCGTTCTCGGCGGGTGGACCGGTGGTGTGGCCCGATGTTGATGCCCTTCTGGTCGTCCCGCTCTCTGCGCATGCTCTGTTCGCCCGGCCGCTGGTCATTGCTCCCACCTCAGTGATCCGCATCGATCTGCTCTCTATGAGCGCTCCCGCTGTACTGTCGGCTGATGGCCGGCGGGGGCTCGACCTGGCACCGGGGTCGAGGGTCTCGGTGCGCCGTAGCGACGAGCCGGTTCTTCTCGCTCGTCTGGAGCAGACGCCTTTCACCGAGCGCTTGGTCGCGAAGTTCGGTCTGCCGGTCCAAGGGTGGACCGTCGATCGTGGCGGGCCGCTGGTCGAAAGGTCGCGGGGCGACGGGAAGCCTGGGTGATCGCGAGCCTGAGCTTGGCCGGACTCGGTGTCATCGATGCCGCCGACCTCGAGCTGGAGCCGGGCCTGACCGTGCTGACCGGCGAGACCGGCGCAGGCAAAACCATGGTCGTGACGAGCCTGCAACTCTTGCTGGGGCAGCGGGCGTCCTCCGACCTGGTGAGATCTGGATCCCCCCGCGCCCAGGTCACGGCCCACCTCACGGTCGATGTCGATGGTTCTATCGCCACTCGAGTAAGAGAGGCTGGTGGCTCGCTCGATGACGACACCCTGACGGCGGTGCGCACCATCGCTGCCCAGGGCCGATCGAGGGCTGCCCTCGGCGGCGCAGCCGTTCCGGTCGGCCTGCTCGGAGAAGTAGCCGCTGAACTGATCGCCATCCACGGTCAGCACGAGCAAGGACGCCTCACCGACCCCGTGCATCAGCGGAATCTCGTGGACCGCTTTGGCGGCTTGGCAGCGTCGGTCGCCAAGGTGTCTAGCGGGCATACAGCTCTTGTCGCGCTCCATGCTGAACGAGCCGAGCTCCAGGGCGACGAGCAGTCTCGGCTTCGTGCGGCCGATGCCCTTCGCTTTGGTCTTGCCGAAATCCGTGCCGTCGCACCGGTGGCCGGTGAGGACGCGGCGCTACGGTCCCAGGAGGAACGGCTTGCACACGCCGTCGAGCTGAAGCAGGCGGCGCTTGGCGCCACGAACGCCCTCGCCGAGGATGACCGGTCGGTGACCGACCAAATTGGCGAACTGCAACGGCTGATGGACGCTGTCCGCGAGCATGACGCTGAGCTTGACGCTCTGGCCGCTCGACTCTCTGAGATCGGCTATCTGCTCGCCGATGTCACAAGCGATCTCAACTCCTACGCGGCCTCTGTCGACGCAGACCCCGCGCGCCTTGCTGAGCTGCAAGAACGGCGGGCAGCTCTTGGCCCCCTACTGCGTAAGTACGGTCCTGAACTGCACCAAGTGCTGGCCTGGGCCGAGGACGCCGACGTCCAGCTGGCTCAGGTCGTGGGGACGGATCAGCGCCTTGCAAACTTAGATGCCGAGATCGAGCAGACGACGGCGACGTGGTTTGCAGATGCGGCTGAGCTGAGCAACAGCCGAAGTTCGGCGGCCACAGCACTGTCACGGGAGGTCTCCGGTGAGTTGGCGGCCCTCGCCATGCCTGACGCGGAGTTTGTGGTCGAGGTGCGAAGGGGTGACTCACCAGCGGCGTTCGGGCTCGACCAGGTGGCCTTCCTCCTGCGCCCGCACCGTGGAGGCGAGCTCTTGCCGGTGCAACGGGGCGCCAGCGGTGGAGAGCTTTCCCGCATCATGCTCGGCCTCGAGGTCGTCCTGGCAGGCATGAGCCCAGTGGCGACGCTCGTCTTCGACGAAGTGGATGCAGGAGTCGGTGGCAGTGCCGCGGTCGAGGTCGGTCGCCGACTCGGAAAGCTGGGCCAACATCGGCAAGTCCTGGTGGTCACTCATCTGCCCCAGGTTGCCGCCTTCGCCGACCATCACTGGGTGGTGCAGAAATCCACCGCCGGCGACGTCACCGCCAGTGACTTGCGCCGGGTTGAGGGCGACGACCGAGTCAAGGAGCTCACGCGCATGCTCGCCGGGCTTGCCGAGTCGAGCAGCGGGCGAGCCCATGCAGAAGAGCTGCTGGCGGTGGCCCGCACTACGAAGTAGCCACGCGGTTGTTGCACTACGCCGAACCCACGGGACCAACTGAGTGGCCCCCTTGGGCCATTTGGGTGGATTGCCGGGCAAGCGCCCGACGGCTTGAGAGCGGACGCTGACCATAGAAGGGTCGATGTCGTCGAGGGGGCGTCACCGGCAAGCCCAAAGGGGGGCACCGAGCCATGAGACGTAGATCCACGCCGAGTAGATCCACGCCGAGTTCGGTGGTCGCTCTGGCCACGCTGTTCGCCGTGGTGGCACTGGTTGGCGCGTCGGCGCCTGCACAGGCCGCCGGTGACACGACGCCACCCGCTCCTTTCGACATCGTCCGTGACGTGGGTGAGTTCCAAACGGGCTACTCAGTCGCCGCGCCCTACAACAACATCTACATTTCGTGGCAGATGACGACCGACGATTCGTCCTCAGTTCACTACGAGGTGACCGTCGACGGCAAGGTGGAGCGTTCAGTGACTGACGACGTCTACGTCGTTATCACGAAGCGAATCGAGGTACCTGATGGCCGTCATATCGTCGGTGTCACCGCCGTCGACTCGACGGGAAATCGCCGGGATGCCACGCACGACCTCGAGGTGATCGTCGACAAGGATTCGCCTGTCTTCACGACATCTCCGTTGCTCATGCTGCGAACTGGAAGCGTGACCGACCAGGGCTACCCGATGCGCTTCACATGGGCCGGCGCCGATGTTGGCACCGGGCTGTCAGCAGTGCACGTTGGCCCCAACGAAGAGTGCTGCTACACGATCGGACCGCGGCGCACGACGTTCGATTTCGCGGTGGAGCCACTATCGTCAGTGGCATGGAGAATCTGGCTGTATGACGGTGTGGGGCGTCTTACTCGCACTGTCCGCGACGGCTATGTGTCGGTGGTCCCCAACAGCTCGATGACTTACCGCGACGGGTGGCAGAAGAGGTCGGCCGCCAGCGCGATGGGCGGGTCTGAGTGGCAGACGAAGCGAGCCGGCGCTCGGGCGACGGCGACTCTGCAAGGGCGTTCGGTGGGGTGGGTGGCCGTGACCGGGCCCACGAGAGGCAAGGCGGACGTTTTGGTCAACGGCAAGGTGGTCGCGACCGTGAACCTCTATTCAGCTGACCGGCGCCCCGCCCGGGTCGTCTGGGCTGGCAAGTTAGTGCGTGGGCGCGTCAGCAAGGTGTCCATCGTCAGCCGATCCACCGACCGTCGTCCGCTGATCGGGGTCGACGCGCTGCTGCTTCAACGGTGAGTGACCGGTAACACCTCGACAGTGACCGGTCAGAGAGGCCGGCTCTGGCAGGATGGCGGGATGCGCCTCTCTTTGCTCCGCCGCTCCTCGCCGGTCGAGGGACCGGAACCACGAGGCGTCGCTCGTCTGGACAAGCGCACGAAAGACCTGACCAAGCGGCTGAAGCCCGGCGAGGTCGCGGTGATCGACCATCTCGATATCGATCGCATCGCCGCAGAGGGTCTGTTGGCCTGCTCTCCGGCCGCTGTGGTCAACTGCGCCGCCAGTATCAGTGGGCGCTATCCAAATCTCGGTCCAGAGATTTTGGTCGAGGCCGGCATTCCCGTCCTCGACGCAGTAGGTCCTGACGTATTCGGGCGGCTCGATGACGGCGACCAGGTGGTCCTCGACGGTGATCGGCTGCTGCACAACGGCGAGGTGGTGGCGCAAGGTTCGTTGCTCGACATCGAGTCGCTCAAACAAGCGATGGACGAAGCAAGAGCCGGGCTCGCCGTCCAGCTCGAGGCGTTCGCCAGCAACACCATGGAGTACCTACGCCAAGAGCGTGACCTTCTGATCGACGGCATCGGTGTCCCCGACATCAATACCGTGATCGATGGGCGCCATGTGCTGATCGTGGTCCGGGGATACCACTACAAAGAGGACCTGCAGACGCTCCGGCCGTACATCCGAGAACACCGACCGGTGCTCATCGGCGTCGACGGTGGCGCAGACGCGCTGATCGAGCTCGGCTACAACCCCGATTTGATCGTCGGCGATATGGACTCGGTCTCTGATGAGGCCCTAGGTGCTGGCGCAGAGGTGGTGGTGCACGCCTACCGGGATGGAAGGGCGCCGGGCCTTGAACGCGTCGAGTCACTCGGTGTCGATCCCATCGTCTTTCCCGCGACCGGAACTAGCGAGGACGTTGCGATGCTTCTGGCCGACGACAAGGGCGCGAGCCTGATCGTGGCGGTCGGAACCCACGTCACCCTTGTCGAGTTTCTCGACAAGGGGCGCGCGGGCATGGCAAGTACCTTCCTGACTCGGCTACGGGTCGGTGGCAAGTTGATCGACGCCAAGGGGGTGAGCCGGCTGTACCGCAGTCGCATCTCTACCGGTCAGCTTCTGCTCCTTATCTTGGCCGGCCTCGCCGCGTTGATGGCGGCGATGTCTTCGACCGTTGCAGGCCGGAGCTTCTTCGACCTTTTGGGCTCGTGGTGGCATGACCTGGTGTTCTGGGTGACCGGGTGACCGGCAACCTCTGCTCGCGTCAACGCAAGGAACGGACCGCATCGTGATCGATTTCCGATATCACATCGTCTCGATAGTGGCGATCTTCATGGCGCTTGCCGTGGGGATCGTTCTGGGGTCGGGGCCGTTGAAGGACGACATCAGCGGGTTCCTCGAGGATCGCACCGAACAGCTGGCGCAAGAGAAGGTGCAGCTGCAGAACGACGTCTCTGAGTTGCGGTCTGACCTAGCGGCCAACGAGGAGTTCGCCGCCATCGCCCAGCCCGTGCTGATCGACGGCCTGCTCACCGGGCGGGTCGTTACGATCGTCGTCCTTCCAGGAGCCGACGGTGGCCAGGTAGACGAGGTGGAAGACGCTGTCAGCACGGCGGGGGGAGCCATCGGCGAGCGCGTAAGCATCGAGCCAGCTTGGCTCGATCCAGACCAGAGCACGATCCTCAACCGGGTTGCCGACAGCTTGTCTAGGGGCGGACGCGATGAGGACACGTACGACCTAGCTGGCCAAGTACTTGCCGAAGCGCTCCTCACCCCAGGGGGCCGCTTGGTCGGCGAGCCGACAACAGACGACGCGGTGGCTGTTCTGGCCGCCTTCGAGTCAGAGGGCTTCATCGCCGCCGACGAAGATGAGGTCACCCGCGGAGACACCGCGATCGTGATCGGGCCGCCCGGGGTGGTTCCTGAAGCCGACATCGCCTTAGTTCCTTTGCTGGCGGCGCTCGATGACGTGGGCGCTGGCACCGTGTTGGCCGCGCCGAAGGGCAGTGACAGCTCCGAGGGCGTGATTGGTGTATTACGCAGCTCACGAGCAGACGGTGTCGTTTCATCGGTCGACATTGTGGACACGGTCACCGGTGTCACGGTCACGATCACGGCCCTGGCCGAGCAAGCGGCAGGAGGGGTCGGTCACTACGGAACCGGCGAAGGCTCAGACGGTCCGGCCCCAGACCCGTTGCCGAGGGGGTAGTCGGTGATCGGCCGCATGGTCAACGCGGCGCTCGCCGCCGGTTCCAGTCGTCGTGCGTACGACGCTCTGACGACGGGAGACCGGGCAGGGCGCTGGCAGCGCACGAACCATCGCGGCGAGGTAGTCACCCTGGCCCAGGGTCCGGCGGTATCGGTGGGTTCGCTGGTTGGGGTCGCCACGGCTCCTGGGCTCACCGGGTCGGTGCGGCTC
>JBDTTS010000062.1:0-10272 GCA_039930525.1 Actinomycetes bacterium
TCAACGTCCGACATCGGCGGGAAGCCTACGGTCGCTGACGGCGCAGTTCGCTGCGCTCGGCCGCCCAGCTCTTCGTGATTGCGTCGCCAGGAAAGTCGGAGGGGTGAGCGATCCTGGTCACAGAAGTGGTCACAATGCCTGTGGATTCGCCTGGCAGCCTCTGATCGACGTTGGACAGCCTCAGGCCTCTGAGCTGCGGAGATAGGACATTCGCGGACAAGAGCACCCTCGCCCGTACCCCCATTTTCGGAGTTCAAGTCCCCCCTCGGACACACAAAACGGCCCAATCAGAGAGTTGCGATTCACTCGCGGTCACACTCGCGAGCCCAACTTCGCGAGCAACCCGTTGCATCGAAACAGGACCCCCAACGTGCGTCCAACCAACAGGAGAACACGGGGCCGCGCTCTGTGGTGGCATCATGCTCGTCCCACCACTCGATTCTTGCAATGCGTGACACTATTGCCTCATGGCTGGTTCGCAGCCTCCAGAACCCGACCCGCCCTTCGGCGCCGGACATCAAAGAACACCCGGCGGCGACTCGAACGGGGTGGGTGACGATCTCCTCGAGGGTGGCTCTGGTCGTGGTCGGCGAATCCCGAAGCCAGCGCGAATCGTCATCGAAGTGGCTTTGGGTGCCGCAATCGCTGCGTTGATCGGGGTGCCGGCTGTCCGGTACGTATGGGAATCGACGTCAAGCGTCCACGCCGCACTGGAAATTGGCGATGAACGAACGACCACTCAAGGAAACGGCAGAGCCTCGGTCCACGTAGAGCTGCGCAATACGACCGAAAACGCGCTTTTCCTCGACCTTGCCGCAGTGGTCGACGCGGCAAACGGCGTCGGCAGCAACCCCTACGCGCCCGCGTGGGTATCGGCCACCATCTACCCGACCGATCAATCGTTGGACCCGCACCTCGACAACCTCGGACAGGACCTTGAAGTTGCCGCGGACGGCGGGACCGCCGAGTTAGTGGTCAGCGTCGCACCACCCTGCCCGCATCCTGCGTTTCCGCGTGCGGTTGAGGTGGTGGTCGCCTGGCACACCGAATCCGGGGGCCTCGGACAGACCTTCCTGCCACGTGTACTCGACGGAGACAACATGCGGCTAGCGGACCTCGTAGAAACTGCCTGTGCGGCTGATCCTGCTGGCGGTCGCCCACGGCCTATGGCACCGGAGCTTCTCGCCACCGGAGAGGACTACGCGGGGCACATCGTGGACGCGCAAGTCTGGTTCAGCGTTCCAGGCAACGACTGGTATCGCACCGGAGATATCGTGATGGCCAAGAGCGCCACTGGCGCGGCCGAGTCACAAGCTCAAGTCCTCGTCACGGACATCGATCATGCAAACGGCATCCGCGCCTGCGGTCAGTGGTGGGGTTCTCCTTTCGGCACCATCCGGAGCTGGGCTCTCCAGGCCGCACAGACGAGGGGAACTCGCGTCGTCGTGCCCCCCGAAGTCGTGCTGATTGATGGCTACGCGGCTCAACATCTTGTGGTGCGCGCCACGAGCGAAAAGGCGTGTGGACCAGGCCTCCATCACACGTGGAACACGACGAGGTCGAACACGATGTGGTCGCACATCGAGACCGGAGACATCGTGCGGATCTGGATCCTCCAGGTTGGCCCCCAGGGGCTCTACATCGAGGCGGACACCCACCAAGGAGCGGAATCGGCATTACGACAGGAGGTGACGCAGATCATTGAGTCGATCCGCCTTTCGTAAGGCAGTCGGGCTTCGTCAGGATTCAGGCCAGCCTTTCGGGTGCCGATAAATGCTCAGCGGGGGCGCGTGGGGCGTCGGACCGTAGACGCCTTCTAGGAGCCGAGCCGATGCGAGCCTCGCGTGCGACAACTTCAGTCCTTGTGACCCTGGGGATGGTCACTTTTGCCTTCGTCACTTCCGCGAGTCCCGGGTCTGCCTCTGATCGTCCTGACGATCTGCTCGGGGTTCGCTCCGAGGCCGGACTCGCTCGGGATCAGGCGTTGCGCGGCAGAGAAACGAGAGTGAAGCTTGCGGGCCCCACCACAGTTGTAAAGCCGGGGGCGAAGGTGGACCTCAAGGGCATTGTTGACGGTCTGCCCAATGGCTGGTGGGCATCAACTATCGAGGTGGTACTCACCAAACGTACTGACAGCGGTTGGGATGTCGTAGAAGAAGGGTCCTTTAGCTACAGCATGCGCCACCCATGTCGATTCCACTTTGTGGTCCCGGTCAACGAGATAACGACCTTCCGAGCGAGAGTTCGACCTGAGCAAAGAGTTGAAAGGGCGGTGTCCGACCGGGTGCGGGTGAAGGTGGCGAGAGTGGACGCCACTGCCAGCCGCACCCAAGTCCGCGCCGGAGCCGACATCACCGTGTCCGCTGACTGCGGCAAGGTCTGCGCGGGTAAGCATGCCGAGTTGCAGAAAAAGGTGGACGGCACGTGGCACTACTTCGCCGGGACCCGATTGAATGACCGCGGCAAGCACCAGTTCACCTGGAATACCGTGACAGTCGGCCCCTACCTGATGCGCGTCGTCGTCGGCGACCGCTGGGCAGTGTCTGAGACCGTGCGGTTCGACGTCAACCGGTAAGCCCGACCGCGCACGCCCATTCAGTGATCCGAACGGTTTCGTCGCCCAGATGGGTCATCCTGGCAGGCAGATTGGCCGAACTTGCGCCAATAGCACAGGGCGGGTGCGAGGATAGTTCCCTGTCAGGGCGGATCAGTGGGGGCGGCGTGGGAAAGCAGTGGGTTCTGGCTGCGTTGACGGCGTTCGGCCTCTGCGTCGGTGCATTTGCAGCCAGTCCCGTGAGCGCTGCTGAGGTCTCCCCCGACACGGTTTCGGGACACCTCTACCGCGACCTGGACAACGACGGCGTCCGCGACTTTGATGAGCCCCCCGTGACCGACGTGGTGATTCGCTCAGGTCGCCGGTCAACGATCACTGACGCCGACGGCTACTACGCGTTCACCAATCTGACTAGTCCGGTGAATGTCCGCGTCGATACTGGCTGGTTTCGCAGTCAGTGCACATCGTCATACTCGGGTCCGTCTTCAGGGGCCGAGCACACCGCCGAGTGCCCGGATCCCGGTTTCGGCGCTGGACCTGACCAAGACTTTCGGGTTGTCAACCAGCTGATCTCGGCGACGGGCACCCCCGGAGCCGAGGCATCCCTCGGGCTCACCCCAGATTGGATGGGCAACGGCTACAGCGGCTTCAGCACGGCACCGGGCGACGCGACGACAGTCGATCCCGCACTGCGGCTCTCGCCGGGTTACCGGATGCCTGGCGCTGCCGCCGACTGTGTGAAGTATGTGTGCCGACCCGGCGAAACCCAATGGGTGCTGGTGCAGTGGCTCAATCAGGGCACCGATCCGCTCGTCGCCATGAAGGGTGTGGTGCGCGCACCAAAGGGATCGATGATCACGCAGGTGACCCCCTACCTCGGCCACGGCAAGAGCTCGGGTCAAACAGTGACCGGCTTCGCCGTCAAAGACACCAAGACCGGCCAGCGGCTCAGCAAGGGGTCCAACGGGACGCTGTCATCGCCAGCCAAACGTATCCGCGTCTCGTTGCGAGGTGTGGTGCCGGCTGGCGCTGAGTACCTCACGTCGGTGGCATTCCGAATGAACGACGACGCCACTTTTTCGGACGGAAACGGCGATGGGACGCCGGACTGCTCAGCCGCGACCGGCGGCCCCAACCCCGGTCAGGTCTGCTCGTTGGCCACCGACTCCAGCCCGGGCTCGTACATCGCGTACGGGGCGATCGTGCGGGTCAAGGACGCCATTGACTCCGATGCCCAGCCCTGCCCCAAGGTGCCCCGAAACTGTCCGGCGCTCGGCGTCCACGACAAGACTAAGCCAGGCGACTCAAATGACGCCGGCGCCTGGAAGGTTGACTCCCGCTACCCGCCCGCCTAGATCGCAGCGCCAACTGACGTCGGCATCGCCTCAAGACGCCGTCTGCGCAACAGGAGCGCGCCACCGGCCAGCAGCAACAGCACCAGCCCTGCCGCGAGCAGGGCGACAGCCGGCCCCACGGCTTCTCCGACCCAGGTGACCGTCAAGATGATTGCTGCCAGCGTGCCAGCGGTGATGTATGGCCACGATGGACGGACCAGGTAGACGCCCAAGCTCACCACCACGAGCACGATGAGGGCGAGTCTCTGCGCCCAGTTGGTGTCGGCATCAAAATCCACCGCGAACGCCGAGACGACGGCCGCCGCGAAGAGGGCCTCGGCGAGCCCCAGCGCGGTGATGAGAACAGGGTGTCGCATGAGCTTGGTGAAGGTCGCGACGACAGCCCACGCCAGGCCCAATGCAAGTAGCGACCACACAACGTCAGTGCCGTCAGAGTCGGTGACCTCGATGACCCCGATGTACGCCGTCGTCACGGCAACGAAGATGCCAATCTCGACCAGAGGAGTATTGGCTTGCCAACGCGCGATGAGGAGGATCGCGAAGGCGAACAACGCCCCCAGAACCGTCGTACGTCCCACTTCGGCATCTGTTTCGGGGAGGTCCCCGGAAAGAAATGCGACCATCACCGTCGCAAAGCCAGCTATCGCTGCGAAGGCGAAAAGCGTGCCGCTGAGACGTCGCAGCGTGTCTCCGTTTTCGACCTCGGCCCAGGCGCGGTCTCCACGCGCCGTGACGAGCCCTAGTGCAGCTACGACCAGCACAATCGTCGTTCCGGCCATGACCCCGAAGCGGGCGCCGTACGCCATGTCATTCCACTGCTGGGCGACGACCACAATTCCCGCAGCAACGACCAATCCGGCCCCCAGATAGGCACCGACCTCGACGACTCGGGCTGCGACAGTGGAGGCAGGCCGAGCCGGCTGGACCCCTTGAGCGGGCTGAGGGGGCTGGCCCGATGCGGCGTCCCCAGCGAGGCCTTGCAACACCGCATCTGCCTGATCCGGGGTCAGCGTGTGATCGGCGACGAGGCGATCCAGCACCAGGTGAATGGACCCCGTGGTGGCGTCGGGTCCAGGGTCGTCAAGGGGCACGTCGCTGAGCATCTCACCTGCTTTGCCACCGGGGCCAGTGCCCACGCTGGACATCAACGGCGAGGGGCCTTCCGTGGTCGAACGGTGGCGGAGAGCACAAACTGGACAGCATCGTCGACGGTCTCTTCGTTGGCATCCTTTGCATGCACCATGTGCCAACTCATGGTCTCGAGGACGCCTGGAACGAACGGCACCGCACTCACCAAGAACTCGCCACTCGCCACCCCTTGATCCAGTATGTGTCCGATCGCCTCGTTCCACGCGTTGACTGCTTTGCGTGCTCCATCCAGTCGTTCACTGCGAACGGCCTGTTCCGTCACACCCCGCAAGTCGAAGGGCATCGTGCGGTACCACTCGAAATCCCACGCGAGGTAGCCGGCGAATCGATCAACTGCAGACCCGGTGGCAGCCGCCGCGGCTTGGGCGTGATGTGAAGGCACCTTCATGTCGTAGATGGTCAGTTCGGCGAGCATGGCGCGCTTGGAAGCGAAGTGCTTGAACAGGGACGGCTGCTTGACTCCCACTCGCTCGGCAATCTGACGGGTGGAGGCGCCGCGGAACCCGTGGGTGGCGAAGAGCTGAGATGCCTCGAGCAGAATCCGGTCGCGCGTCGACCAGGCCTTACGGGGCGCCGTTCGCAGCGCCAAGACATGTTGCTCAGCCTTCTCGACTGTTCCGCTCACAGCTCCCCCAACTTTCGTCGAACACTCAGCCTAGCGGTGGCTATCGGTTGATAACCTGCCGCGCCAGCCTTCACCACCAAAGGATCGCACCCAGCCATCTGCGTCTGACACCACCCACTCCGAGTTCATCCCCACTCTGTCCTGTGAGGATCGTCCTGGCGTGGTCTACGCCGTGTCGAGCTTTCTCATCCAGCATCACTGCACCATCATTTCCAGCCAACACTTCGGGGATCAGGAAACTGGATATTCTTCATGCGGGTGCGCTTCTCGTGCTTCGACGGGGACGAGCTCGCGACGCTTCAGCAAGACTTTGGCTGGATTTCAACATCGTTCGACATGTCCTTCTCGCTGCGCAGTTCTGCCGAGAGACAGCGGGTCTTGTTGATGGTGTCCAGGTTTGGCCACTGCCTGACTGACTTGCTGTTTCGGTATCGCATTGGCGCGCTCCCCCGTTGACGTGGTGGGAGTAGTCTCCAACCCGATGAGCAGGCAGTAGACCTTGTGGTCCCGGCCCGCCACATGCAAGTGCTCTCGCCCGAGGCCTGCCGCGCTCTGAAGGTCGAGCCATCAACATTCATCACTCGTTCCTCCCGAGTTTCAAGGGCGGAAAGCCGTACCACCAGGAACACGAGCGCGGAGTGAAGCTGGCGAGGGCCGTGCTGTGGCACGTCGGGAACCGAATTCTGCTCAACGGGCACCGCACCGTCGTCTTCCGCTAGCAACCGCTCTGCACGTTGCGACGCGTTCGCCTAAGGTCGTGGGGACGATCTCCGCTCAGTCGAGCGGAACGACGGACGGAGGACAGATGCCCCTCTCGGTGATGTGGGCCGTCGGCGACCTCGCCGCTGGTGACCAGTCGACGGTGGACGCCTACCAGCGCCAGCTGCTCGCAGCGGGATGGCAGAACACCTTGACCACCGACGCAGCGACCCCCTCCGCAGTGCTCATCTGGACGAGGGGCGGGCTCGACCCCTCTGCCCAGCGAGCAGTCGAGAAGGCCCTGTCCACGCGAACCCCCGTCGTGCTTCTGGGACCCACCCTGGGCGCGAACATGAGCGAGTTGACTGAGGCGGCAGGCATTGCACCTGATCGTTGGAGTGCGCCACACCCGGCCCGCATCCGAGCGCAGGACCTGACGGCCTGGCATGACCGGGTCACGCCACTCGGTAATCCGATCGAGGTCCATTCGCCGATCCTGGCCACGGACAAGGTGCTTGATGCCGTCGACGTCTTGGCTTCGGCCCACCTTGGACTGACCACCCACCCGGTGGTGACGTGGAACTCCGAGACCTCAGTTGGAGTTTTCTGCCTTCTCATCGATGCCCAGCGAATGGACGACGCCGCTGCAGCTGCCCGGCTTCTGCACCTTGCGCTGCGCCACTTCCTCGATCTCGACGGATCCGAGGTACGCCCCTTGCAAGTCGGCCTTCTGGGATTCGGCGCCATCGGCGAAGAGCACGCGCGGGCGGCCATTGCGCTTCCCGGCCTCGAGCTCGGCGTTATATGCGACCGTTCCCGCCAACGGCTGGCCGACGCTCACAGCCTCTTTCCAGGCGTGAGGGTGATTGACAACCCAGACGAGTTGCTAAGTGACGACGAGATTGACGTGATCGTTGTATCTACTCCCCCAGACTCGCACGCCGACTGGGCCGAACGCGTCATGAACGCCGGCAAGGACGTCATCGTCGAGAAGCCGTTTGCGCTGACCGTCGAAGAGTCCGACCGCGTCCTTGGCGCCGCCGAGCGTTCGGGATGTCGCACGGTCGTCTACCAGAACCGGCGCTTCGATCCCGACTTCCTGACCATCCTCAGCCTCGCCCAAGAAGGCGTCCTCGGTGAGGTGTTTCACCTTGAGGCGTTCATCGGTGGGTTCGGTCATCCTTGTAACTACTGGCATTCCGATGAGTCCGTATCGGGGGGCGCACTCTACGACTGGGGTTCGCACCTCATCGACCAGATCCTGACGATCCAGCCGCAGCCGATCGATCACGTGACCTGCATCGAGCACAATCGAAAGTGGCACGACGTCACGAACGCCGACCACACCTCGATGTCGATCCGCTATCGCGATGGGAGCGAAGCAGTCTTCATCCACTCAGATCTCGCCGCTGCACTCAAACCTCGCTGGTACCTGCTCGGAACGGAAGGGGCCATCACCAGCAGCTGGCGATACGAGACGGTGGTCCGCCGAAGCGCCATCGGAACGCTCGACGAAGACGTCCTTGCGGCGACCGACTCCCCTCCCGAGCTCACATTCGTCGACCACACGGGATCCTCGACCACATTGGCTCAACGCACCCCTGAGCGGCACGCTTTCCACCGGCAGTTCGTCGATGACGTGCGGTACGGCTGGCCCATGACAGTGGCGGCTACACAGTCGCGGCGGGTCGTCGCGGTCATGGAGGCTGCGCGAGCATCGGCACGCGAGGGTGGAGCGCCCGTGCAGGTCAACGGCGAAGCGTGAGATCTGCTGCACCTCCCCCAGTCCGCTGGGGGTTCCTCGGGGCTGGATTCGTCGCCAGCCAGGCACTAGCGCCGGCCGTGCATGCCAGCCCGGTGGCGGTCCTGCACGCCGCAGCAGCGCGCGATGCGGAGCGGGCCAATGCCCTTGAGCCCTTGGGGTTTAGCGCAGACGACTACTGGAGCGTCGTCAATGATGACACGGTTGACGCGGTCTACATCTCGCTGGCCAATGATGCGCACCTGGCATGGATCCTGGCGGCTCTGACGGCCGGCAAGCACGTGCTGTGTGAGAAGCCGATCACCCTGAACGCATCCGAATGCCGTGTCGCTTTCGACGCCGCCCAGGCCGCCGATCGCTTGCTGGTCGAGGGCGCCTGGAACCAGTGGCACCCGAGAACCCGGCGCCTCGACGAGCTCATGAGAAGCGGCACCTTGCGGCAGGTCCGCAGCGTCACGGCTGAGTTCACCTTCGACGGCGTTCCCGACGGCAACTACCGACTCGATGTGGCCCGCGGTGGCGGTGCCCTGCTGGACGTCGGCCCCTACCTGGTGAGGCCGATGGCGACCTGGACCAATGGCTCGTGGACGGTCGAAGACGTCGACCGAACCTTGAGCGATCGGACTACAGACCTTCGCACCCGAGCCACGCTGTCGAGTTCGGACGGGGCGAGGGCGCAGGTGCTTGCATCCTTCGCTGATCCCGAGCATCAGCAGTTGCGCCTTGACACCGCTAACGGTTCGGCGATGTGGGGGTCACCCGCCTTCACCAGCTGGCGCCAGACGTCCAGCCTCGAGCTCAGCGTCGATGGGCGCCGGTGGTCCGAGAAATTCGCCAGCTGCGATGCCTACGAAATAATGGTGAGCGAAGTCTCTCGACGAATCCGTGGTGATGAGGATGCCTTCGTCGTCACCGCGGACGAGTCAGTGGCGTGCCTGCAGCTGATGGACCTGATCGACGCGGCGGCCAGATCCGCATGACCGCGATCGACTGGCCAGCTGACACCTGGGTGACACCCCAGAGCATCGATATCGGTGGAGGTGTCACCTTGGCGGTCCGGATTCTGGACGGCGATGGACACCCCTTTGTTCTCGTCCATGGTCTTGCCTCAAATGCTCTGTTGTGGCGGCAGGTAGCTGAGGATCTGCATCGCCGTGGCCATCGGGTTGCCGCGGTCGACCTTCGTGGGCACGGCCGATCCGACCGTCCTGCGTCCGGCCACACTACGCACCAGGCGGCCGCTGACCTGAACGCCTGCCTAGCCGCCCTGGGTTGGGCTGAGCGTCGTCCCGTTGTGGCTGGTCAGTCCTGGGGCGGCAACGTCGTGCTGCGCGCGGCCCAAGGCGGGTCGCCGCGAGACGTTCCCAGCTGGGGGGGCGTTGCCGCTGTCGACGGTGGCTGGATCCACCTGCGCAGCAGGTTCGAATCATTCGAGGAGTGCTGGGACCAGCTAGCACCCCCTGACCTCGGTGAACAGGCGCCAGACGACGTCCTCAGCTGGATCGGCACCATGGTCCACGAGTGGCCCCCAGGGTCTACCGAGGCCGTGGTCGGAAACCTTGAACTCGTCAATGGCCAGGTGAGAAGCCGGCTCGCGCGACCTCATCACCGGTCGATCGTGCACGCATTGTGGTCTGACGACCCGTCCGATATCTATCCGGGTGTCACCGCTCCCGTCAGCCTGCTAGTGGCCGGTCGATCGACCTCAGCCGACGTCGATGCCGCATCCACCGCGCTTCCAGATGCCCACGTCTCGTGGTACCCGGACGCGCACCACGACATCCATCTGCAGCATCCCGACCTGGTCTCTTCTGAACTCCTGGCCCTCTTGGCCCGCGTGAAAGGATCGACGACGTGAGCAACATTGTGTTGATGGGATCTGGCGAGACAGCACCGGCGATGGTGAAAACCCACCGGGCGGTTCTGGCAGCCTCTGGTGACGGGCCCGCGGTCATGCTCGACACACCGTACGGATTTCAAGTCAACGCCGATGACCTCACTCATCGCACCGTGAAGTACTTCGCCGAGTCGGTCGGCCAGCAGGTCGCGCCAGCTCGGTGGCGCACCCGCGATCTCAGCTCAGGTGACCGCGAGAAAGTCCTCGCCGAGCTCAGCCGGGCGGCCTGGC
>JBDTTS010000063.1:0-10268 GCA_039930525.1 Actinomycetes bacterium
GACCGTGCCGCTGTGCGACGTCTGGCCATCCACCTGACACGATGACCGTCGCTCGACGAGAGGGATGACGATGGCGACGCCGCAACAGTGGTGGCAGGGTGCGCGACCACGCACGCTACCGGCCGCCGTGGCACCGGTCACTGCCGGAACCGGCGTCGCCGCGTACTACTCGTCCTTCGATGCACTGCTCGCCCTACTGGCACTGGTTGTAGCCCTCGCATTCCAGGTGGCCGTCAACTACGCCAACGACTACAGCGATGGGGTCCGCGGCACCGACGATGAGCGTGTGGGGCCGATGCGGCTTACGGCGTCCAGGGCCGCGCCAGCCGAGACGGTGAAGCAGGCCGCGCTGATCTCCTTCGGCGTCGGCGCCCTCGCGGGCCTGGTGATTGTCCTGCTCACGGCGCAGTGGTGGCTGCTCGCCGTTGGTGTCGCATGCATGGCGGCAGCCTGGTACTACACCGGTGGGCGGGTGCCGTACGGCTACCGGGGCTTCGGCGAAGTCAGCGTCTTCTTGTTCTTTGGCCTCGTGGCCACCATGGGGACCTCGTACGTCCAGACCGAGCAGTGGTCGTGGCTCGCACTCGTGGCGGCGTGCGGCGTCGGCGCATTGGCGGTTGCCCTGCTCGTCGTCAACAATCTGCGCGATATCCCCACCGACGCGGCCGTCGGGAAGCAGACGTTGGCGGTTCGGCTCGGCGACCGCGGTACGCGCGTGCTGTACGTGGCTCTGCTCACCGCGGCGCTCATCGTGGTCGTCGTGGCTTCGGTGGGTTGGACGCCAGCAGCCTTGATCGCCCTGCTGGCGTTTATCCCGGTGGCGCCGCCGATCGGAGCCGTTGCCTCGGGGGCGTCCGGCCGCCACCTGATCGCGGTGCTGGCCACCACCGGCCAGATCCAGCTGATCTACGGACTCACCCTCGGCATCGGCCTCGCACTCCACTAACGCGCCATGGGTGCAACGTCACGTTGCGTCCGTCATTTGAAGTCAACGCCGTCATCATCGGAGCCCAGGCCCTCATCGCATCGGGCATGACTATGACTTTGACTACGTCATAGGGACGCAACGTGACGTTGCACCCAGGTGGGGGTGACGTTGCACCCAGGTGGGGGTGACGTTGCACCCCCGAAGATGGACGTTGCGGCGCTGGCCCGGTGTCGGCTAGAGTGGGGCAGTCGTGTTCCGTTTTGGAACTGGAGTGTCCCGCGAGGACTGTCGATCTGGAGAGCAGCATGGGACGCCCCGACCACACCCGCCGCACCCTGCTCGATGCCGCTGTCGTCGTGCTCAGCAAGGAGAGCGCCGCCTCGCTTTCGGTCGTCGCCGAGACCGCCGGCGTCGGACGCACGACGCTGCACCGCTACTTCCCCACCCGCGAACTGCTGATCCGCGCCCTCGTCGAGGACGCCCTCGACCGAGTCGCCGAGGCGATCGCCAGCGCTCACCCCGGCGAGGGCCCCGTCATCGACGCCCTGCAGCGCGTCACGGACACGGTCGTCCCCCTGGGCCCGAGCCTGTCGTTCCTGCACGCCGAGCCTGAGATCTACAACGCACGCGACCTGATCCGTCGGTGGTATGAAGCCCTCGAGCCGGTATCCGACGCGATCGAGCGCGGCCAGGCCGACGGCTCACTCCGCGACGACCTGCCGGTCAAGTGGGTCGTCGACGCCTATGCCGGCGCGATCCTCGCCGCCTGGGACACCGCCGACGAAGGCCGCATCTGGCTGCAGGACGCCCCACGGCTCGTCATGACCACGATCGTCCACGGCATCGCGACGCTTCCGCGGGACGCGTCATGACCCGCACCAAGCTCATGCCCTTCGTCGCCCTCGAGGGCTCGACGCTGCTCGCCGGCCTTGCCAACGGTGTCTCGATGGTGGCCTTGCCCTGGCTTGTCCTCGAGCTCACCGGCCGTGCGGACGCCGCTGGTCTCGTGGCACTGGTCAGTGGCCTTCCGACGCTGCTCGCCTCGCTCTTCTCCGGCACGCTCGTCGATACTCTCGGACGCCGTCGCACGTCAGTGTTCAGCGATCTGATGTCGGCGGTGTCGGTCGCCGCGATCCCGGTCGTGGCCCTCACCTCCGGGCTCACCTTCACCTGGGTGCTCGTCCTCGCCGTGCTCGGTGCCGTGTTCGATCCCGCAGGAGTCACCGCGCGCGAGTCGATGCTGACCGGCGTCTCCCAGGCCACCGGGATGCGCCTCGAGCGGGTCAACGGCATCCACGAAGCCGTGTGGGGCCTGGCGTTCCTCGTGGGGCCGGCAGTGGGAGCCGTCCTCATCGCCACCGTCGGAGTCGAGTCAGCGTTCTGGGCGATGGCCGTGGCCTTCATCGCCTCAGCCGTTCTCTTGGCCTTCGTCCACGTGCCAGGTGCCGGACGGCCGCACTACGACGATCGTCCGTACTTCTGGGCGGGCACCATGGACGGGCTACGCCTCGTCTTCAGCGACGCCCCACTTCGCACCGTGGTGCTGCTCTCGACCGGCGTCGTAGGCCTGGCCTACCCCGTCATCGGGATCGTGCTGCCGGTGATCTATCAAAGCAACAACGACCCGGTCGGCCTCGGTGCCGTGGTCATGGCCTTCAGTTTTGGCGGGGTCATCGGAGCGCTGCTCTATAGCTCGTTCGGGCACCAGACTCATCCGCGCGGCACGTTCGCGCTCTCGTTGTGGGGTGCCGCCCTCGCACTGGTCGTTTTCGCCATCTGGCCAGAGACCGGCGTCATGATCGCGGCCGGGTTCGCCGGCGGGATCTTGCTCGGTCCGATGAATCCCATCATCAACCTGGCACTGCAGCGCCGGACTCCCGAGAACATGCGCGGCCGAGCCATGGGCGTGGTGACTGCTCTTGCCTACGGCATCTACCCCCTCGGATACGTCATGGCGGGATTGCTCGTCGAGACGTACAGCGTCGAGACGGCACTGGCCGCCTTCGCTCTCGGATCGGTCCTGCTGGCGCTGGCGGCCTCGGTGGCGCCAGCGCTCAAACGTCTCGATGAGGAGCCCCTCGAACTGGTCTCAGCCGGAACGTCCGTCTGAGGGGTCAGCTTCTCGCTCGGCGTCGTCCCACGAGTCCTCAACGGCCGATCGCTCGGCCATCTTCTCGTTGGCGCGTGCCGCACGCGTCGCGATGGACGCCGACATCGCCTCACGTTGTTTGCGGAGCAGGAAGATGCTCGCGACCGCTGAGATGAGGAAGGCAATCAGTAGGGCGGTGAAGAAGTCCGCGACGAAATACAAGATGGCGAACGGCACGGCGAACAGTACGAGACGTCCGAGCGAGTAGGCAGCCATCGGGTGCCGGGACACCCACGAGTCACCAGCTTGTGCGGTCGGCCCGGGCAACTCTGGCGCGGGCGGCTCGGGCGCGATGTCGCTCACACTCAGTCTCCTTCGAGGGGCAATGCGGCCCGACCTTCGAACCGAGTCGAGAGTACGACGGTCGTATGCGTCCGCGAGACCCCGGGGATCTTGCGCAGCCGGCCCAGCGACTTCTCGAGAGCATCGATGTCAGCTACCCGCACCTTTACGATGAACGACTCATCACCTGCCACGAACCAGCAGTCCTCGATCTCTTGCAGGTCTGGGAACGACTCGGCAATCACGTCCTGGTCGGCGTCGTCCGCCTGCTCGATCCCCACGATCGCGACAACCCCAAGCCCGAGAGCTGACGGTGCAAGCGCTGCGTGATATCCGGTGATTACGCCGAGCTGCTCAAGGCGTTTGACCCGGTCGGCCACGCTTGGGCCAGACAGCCCCACGAGCCGCGCCAGGTCGGCATAGGGAATCCGGGCGTTGGCACGCAGCGCCGACAAGATGGTGCGGTCGACGGCGTCTAGCGAGTCCTTGCGGCGGGCTCCTCGCCCAACCGCCGGAATTGTCCCGGTTTCCGTCGCATCGGTCACGGTTGCGGGATTATTTTCCGTTTGCAAGGTGTTAACCCCCTGTCGGCTCGTATTCATTGGACAATAGCCGGTGTAAGCCTTAGTATCATAGTCATCTAGGCCATCAGGGCCTCGAATCTAAGAGAAGGTACACGGAGTTGAGAATCATGGTCCCCTCAGTAGAGATCGCTCGCGCCCACGTTCGCGTGCTTGAGCTTGAAGCGGACCGGCTGCGGAATCGTCACCAAAGCCAGACCACTTTCAGGCGCATGCGTCGGGCCCTCATGGGTCGCACGCTCTGACGCTGACACCACAGACACTATGACCCCTCTCGCGCGGCGTCCCCTCACCTAGCCGCCCAAGAGGGTCTCGGGGCCCCTCCTCGAGAATCCCCAGCACCCCCGTCGCCGTAGCCTCCGCTCGGCGCCCGGGGGTGTTGGCCGTTCCGGGGCCAGCCGATCGCTCACACCCTCATCCCCTGCGCCAGCAGTCTCAGACCTGCGACTGCACGACGTCTCGGCGGCAGTTACCCTGACTGGGCAGGGGATGCAGTCGGCGCAACCTCGCAACCCACAGGAGGTGGTGACCATGCCGCGAGTGCTGCTGTTCATCGCGCTTCTGGGCATCGTGATCTACTTCACAGTGCGGATGATCCAGCGCCGTCGCGGTGGCGAGGGCGGAACCGGTCGCAGCTTTGGACGCCGCCCGTTAGCACCAGACGACGACCCCACATTTCTGCGCGATCTCGACAGCCAGCTCTGGGAGCAGCAGCGCCGCGAGCAGAGCGACGACCCGCCCGCGTCCTGACCGCCTGGCTACTGAGTCAGACTCCGCCGTACGAGTGGAATCCGACGAAAAATATGTTGACGCCGAAGTAGCTGAACAAGAAGGCCGCCAGCCCCACGATCGCAATGATCGCAGCCGGACGCCCACGCCAGCCGGCCGTCGCCCGCGCGTGCAGGTAGGCCGCGTAGATCACCAAGGTCACGAACGACCAGGTCTCCTTGGGGTCCCATCCCCAGTAGCGACCCCAGGCGTCCTCGGCCCACACTGCGCCGGCCACCACGGCAAAGAACCAGAGTGGGAACGCGAAGGCGATCGTCTTGTAGGCGACGGTGTCGAGCTGTTTGGACGCCGGAAGGCGCGAGCCAATGGCATCACGGATACCGCCGGGGCTCAGCGTGGCGCCTCTTCGCTCGTACCGTTCAGCAAAGAGATACAGCACCGAGGCGAGCGAACCAACAGTGAAGACCGAGCTGGCGATAATCGCCGACGTCACGTGAATCCAGAGCCAGTACGACTTCAGCGCCGGTACCAGCTCGGCCGACTCGGTGTAGAGCACGAGGACGGCGACACCGAGCAGCAGCAGGTTGAACAGCACCACGATCAGCCCGAGATCGCGCCACTCGGGACGCCGCGGCAACATACCGACCCAAATCACCATCAGCGCGGCCACGGCCGTGACCGTGAACTCGTACATGTTGCCCCACGGGGGACGCTGTGCCGAGATTCCGCGGGTGATGACGGCTCCGACGATGAGTACGGTCGCCAGGGTGCTGAGTGACACGCCAACGCGGGCCCAGCGCTCGTCGGCTGGCAGAGCCGTAGCGGCATCGGCGGTGGCTACCCCGCCACCCGAAGCAGCCTGGCGTTGCAGCGAGACCCTGCGCTGCTTGCGTTCCTCAGCTCGGCGGCGCCCGGTTCCCATCGCGAAGTCGGCCGCGAAAGCCACCAGTGCCACCGAGAGAACAATGATCGTGCTGTAGACCAGCGCGTTGCTGACATGTGCCCAAGTCTGGCTGCTCACACCTTCTCCTCCATGGCCGGCGGCGCCCCGGGAAGGGCAGCCAAGACGGCGTCTACCTCGGCGCCGAGCGATGCCCACTCAGTCTGGGCCAATCCAGCGACTTCCACGAGGGTACGTCCCTGGTCGTCGGTGCTCGCGCGCACCCACACCCTGCGCCGTCGCACCACCAATGACAGCGAGATCCCGATCATGGCTGCGACCGCCGAGAGCAAGGCCAGCCAACGACCCGGGTCATGGGCCACCTGGACGTTCGCGAACTGCGCGAGCTCGTCGAAGGTGATTGACCCACGACCATCGGGTAGCTCCCAAGTCTCGCCGACTCCCAGGTCTTCACGGCCGATCTGTTCCATCGCCGACGTGTCCAGCTGGTAGACGTTCTGCGGCGTCCCGCCGTCAAGGCCCAGGTCTCCAGCCCAGGCGCCGAGGTACACCCTGGGGTTGTCCATCTCGGGAAAGATCGAACGCGGTCCGGTAGCCGGGTCGACGCGGTCGGGAGCAGTCGGTGCAACCGTGACGTTGAACCCGAGCTGCTCGGGCTGCGCGTCAGGTACTTTCACCACGGTGTCTGACGTGAAGGATGGGTCTTGCGGCAGCGCGGGTATCGCCCCCGAATAGGCAACGTTGCCATCACCGTCGCGGACCGTGAACACCGGTGCATACCCGCTGCCCAACAAGAACACCTTGGCGCCATCGACGACCAGTGGCTTGTTCACCTCGATCCGCTTGGTCCGTGGATCTGCATCGGGTGTCTCACGGTAGGTAACGTCGGCGGTGAACGTGTCCGGCTGCCCCCGGTTGGTGCCGTCGGCCAAGAAGGTGGCGTCGAACGCGTCAAGCGTGAACGAGAAGGGGGCTAGCGCGCCCGGCGAGAATCCACGGCCCGGAGTGAAGTCGTCATACTGCGTCAGCGTGTTCGCGAAGCCCTCGCCCTCCACCACCACGATGGTCCCGCGATAGCCGAACCACGACCCCCAGGCGACGCCGACCAGCAGCGTCAGCAACGAAACGTGGAACACCAGGTTTCCAAGTTCGTGCAGATAGCCCTTCTCGGCTGCCACAGCGTTGGTCGGCTCACCAGTTTTGGGGGGCCGCAACCTAAACCGGGCCCGACGAAAGGCTGTCGCCGCCGCATCAGAGACCTCTTGCTCTGACGCATCGCAGATGTAGGAACGGTGCTCGGGCATACGTGCGAGAACGCGCGGCGTCGGTGGCGGGACCGATCGCAGGTTACGGGCATAGTGCAGGCAACGCGGCAAGATGCAGCCGGTCAGCGACACCAACAGGAGCAGGTAGATCGCCGCGAACCATGGGGCCGCATAGACGTCGAAGAGCCCAAGCCTGTCGAGCCACTCACCGGCGGTCGGGTGGTCTTGGATGTATTCGCCGACTCTCAGCGGCGACACCCCCCGCTGCGGAAACACCGACCCAGGGACCGCTGCAAACGCAAGCAGGAATAGCAAGATCAACGCGGTTCGCATGGACGTCAGCTGACGCCACATCCAGCGCAGCCCACCGAAGAATCCCAAGGCCGGTTGCTGCGCAGGCGCTGACGTTGGCTCAGGCTCTGCGAGTGCGTCGATGACGTCAGCAGGCATCAGGACCGAGTCCGACAGACCGCATGAATGGGCCCGGTGTGCGAACGATCACCCGGCTGCCGCTGCCTTCTTCTGTTCCTGCTTGAACGCGCGCACCTTGACCAGCGAATCCGGACCGATGACGTCAGCAACCGAGCGGTAGCCCTTCAGCCCGTAATCGCCAGCAACGGTCTTCCATCCCCTGGGGCGGACGCCTAGCTGCTTGGCAAGAAGAGCCACGAAGATCTGCGCCTTCTGCTTGCCGAACCCGGGGAGCTCCTGAATCCGGTTCAAGAGCTCTTGGCCGGTCTTCGCTTCATTCCAGAGCCGCGTCACATCGCCGTCGTACGTGGTGTCGACCAGGGACGCGAGCTGCTGCAACCGCGCGGCCATCGAACCGGGAAACCGATGGATCGCCGGTGGTTGGCTGCACAACTGTTTGAACGCCTCTGGGTCGGCAGCTGCGATGTCGCCCGGATCAAGCGAACCGAACCGACTGAGCACCTTCCAGCCACCTCGGAAAGCGTGCTCCATTCCATACTGCTGATCAAGCATCATGCCCATCAGAACGGCGAAGGGGTACTCGTCGAGTACTTGGTCGGCCGCTGGCTCATTTGCGATCTGAAATCCCATTACGTCACATCCTGTCTCACACCTACGAACATCAGAACGGAACCCCGAAGTTGGCTGTCCAAATGCGGAGCTGGATCGACAGGTCGGCCCAAGTGCCGGTCACCATCAACACGCCCAGCAGGACGAGCATGCCCCCACCGATCCGGATCAGCAGCGTGTAGTGGCGCTTCATCCAGTTCATTGCGCCGAACGCCTTGCGAAAAGCAAACGCCACGATCAAGAACGGCAGGCCCAGCCCCAGGCAGTACACGGCGGCAAGGGCGGCTCCGCGCGCAGCGCTTGCTGAGTCGATCGCCAACGCCTGGACGGCAGCGAGGGTGGGACCGATGCACGGCGTCCACCCGATTCCGAACAGCACCCCGAGCAGCGGAGCCCCCACGAGTCCCATTGAGGTGTTCTGCGTGGGATTCCACGACCGGTTGAGCCAGGGAATGAGCCCCATGAAGGCCAGGCCAAAGATGATCGTGAAGACGCCGAGCGCCCGAGTGATCACTTCGGTGTACTCGATCAGCACCGCACCGAGTCCCCCGAAGAGCGCGCCGTACGACACAAACACCACGGTGAACCCACCGATGAAGAGGGCAGTGCCGAGCAGCAGGCGTCCGCGCTTGGCCTCACCGAGATCGATACCGACCATTCCAGTGACATAGGACAGATAGGCCGGCACCAAGGGCAGGACGCAGGGCGACGCGAACGAGACGACGCCTGCCGCGAAGGCGAACGCCGCGGCCAGCAGGAGCGAACCACCGACAACGGTCTCGGCCGGATCGACAAGGAGTGCCGAGAGCATCAGCTCTCCGACGCCACTTGGCCGACGAGGTCGGACAGCTGCGAGTACGTGGTCGCACCGAGCACCCGGGCGGCGACGCGGCCGTCGCGGTCGATGACCAAGGTCGAGGGAATCGAGTTGGCCGGAAGAGAGTCACGAAAAGCCAGTTGGAGTTCACCGAACTTGTCAACCAAGCTCGGGTACGTGATCCCGAAGTTCTTCTCGAATGCGAGAGCCGCTGCCTCTTGGTCGCGAGTATTGATGCCCACGAACTGCACCCCATCGATCTTGGTGTCGGCCGACACCTGCTGCAGAGCGGGCGCCTCGGCACGACAGGGTGCACACCAGGACCCCCAGACGTTCATGACAACAACGTCACCAGCGAAGTCAGCGAGCGAAAGCGGTTCGCCCTCAAGCGTCGTGCCGGATACGTCGCCAAGGGCGACCCGGTCAGCCGGATCCACCACCTTCGCTGAACCGTCACCCGACACAAACCCTTGTCCCCCACCGGACTCGACGTCGCTAGCGCCTGTACACCCGCCGAGTGAGAGCAGCAGTGGCGCTGCGAGTAGAGCAACCACCGCGACGCCTCGAAGGGGGCGCACGCTACGCACCAGACTTCTGCTGCTTCACCGAGGCGGGCAACAGATCGCGCGCTGGCTCTGAATAGGTGACCGCCACGATGTCGTCACCGCGGTAGGTGAACGTGGTGAGGCTGGCCAAGGAGCACTCACGGTTACGCGGATCGTGCCACAGTCGGCGTCCCTCGACGTGCGTGCGAGTCGTCCAGATTGGCAGCTGGTGACTGACCAGCAGCGCTTCGCGTCCGCGCGCCGCGTCACGAGCGTTGGCCATGGCCGCCATCATGCGCAGCACCTGTGCCTTGTAGGGCTCACCCCATGACGGACGGAAGGGGTTGCGCAGGTGCTTCCAGTGCTGCGGACGGGTCAACGCGCCATCACCGACCCCGAATGTCAGACCCTCGAAGACGTTGTCGGCCTCGATCAGGCGTCCATCTACTGCGACCGGCAACTGGTGGGCATCGGCGATCGGCTGCGCAGTCTCTTGCGCGCGCTCGAGAGGTGAAGCACCGACGTGTGCAACGTCGGCGTCGGCCAAGTGATCGGCGACGCGTTGCGCCATGGCGCGACCGAGCTCAGAGAGCTGGTATCCAGGCATCCGCCCGTAAAGCACGCCTTCGGGATTGTGCACCTCACCATGACGCAACAGGTGGACGACGGTGTGCTCGGTCATGAGATCTCCGATGTGGCGGACGCCGCGGCTGCTGCGGCGGCGGGAAGGGCCTCGACCACCCGCGATATCGCGGCATCGTCGTGGGCGGCGCTGAGGAACCACGCCTCGAACGCAGAGGGCGGCAGGTAGACACCCTGGCTCAGCATCGAGTGAAAGAACGCCTTGTAGCGAAAGGTTTCTTGAGCCTGTGCGGCCGCATAGTCGGCGACCGGGCCCTCGGTGAAGAAGACGCTGAAGAGCGAGCCAGCGTTCTGGACGCGGTGCGCGACGCCGGCATGCGACAAAGCAGCCGACACAGCTTGCGACACCTCAGCAGCTCGTTGGTCGACGGTCGCGTACACGGCATCG
>JBDTTS010000064.1:0-10232 GCA_039930525.1 Actinomycetes bacterium
CGGGGTCGGCAAGACCGAGTTGGCTAAGGCGTTGGCCGACTTCCTCTTCGACGACCCGCACGCCATGGTGCGCATCGACATGAGCGAGTACGGCGAGAAGCACTCCGTCGCGCGGCTGATGGGTGCGCCTCCCGGGTATGTGGGCTACGAAGAGGGTGGGCAGCTCACCGAGGCCGTGCGCCGCCGCCCCTACTCAGTGGTGCTCCTCGACGAGGTGGAGAAGGCGCACCCTGAGGTCTTCGACGTTTTGCTTCAGGTGCTCGACGACGGCCGCCTCACCGACGGCCAAGGGCGCATCGTCGACTTCACCAACAGCTTGCTAATTCTCACGTCCAATCTCGGTTCGATGTATCTGGTCGATCCCGATCTCGACGCTGCAAGCAAGCGCGAACGAGTCATGTCGGTCGTGCGATCAACCTTCAAGCCTGAGTTTCTCAACCGGCTCGACGACGTCGTTCTCTTTGACGCCTTGACCGAGACCGAGCTTGCCCGCATCGTCGGGCTGCAGGTGGCGCTGCTTGCCAAGCGCCTGGCCAGCCGCCGCATCACTCTTGACGTGACAGAGGCTGCCAGCGCCTGGTTGGCGCGAGAGGGCTACGACCCGGCATACGGGGCTCGCCCGCTGCGTCGGCTGATTCAGACGGAGATCGGCGATGCACTGGCGAAACAAATCATTGGCGGCGAGATACACGACGGCGGTTCGGTGACTGTCGACGAAGCACCTGACGGCGAGGGTTTAACTCTTTCGGCCCAGCACTGACCAATGTTTAGAACTGGTCGCTGTGGGCATTCTGCTAAGACACCGTTCGTCGAGTTCGAAGGAGATGTCATGGGTATCGATGACAAGACGCGAAACGCCGCCGAGAACGCCAAAGGTAAGACGAAGGAGGCGGCGGGCAAGGTTTCTGGCAACGAGGACCTTGAGCAGGAGGGTCGCCGTGACCAGGCAACGTCCGACGTGAAGCAGGCCGGCGAGAAGATCACAGACGCCGTTAAGCGCTAGGCGGCCCGAAGGGGCCACCCGGAAGGGGTTGTGGAGTGAGGGGGACTCCACAGCCCCTTTCTTCTGCTCTCGTCGAGGCGTCCCTTGCGGTCGAGGAGCCCTTAGCGATCGAGAATCGCTGAGCGGGGCGAAGTGTGGCGCTGCCCGATCAGGCCGAAAACTGCCGCACAGGTCAGACACCATGTCCAGCCAAGGAGCAGCCCGCCAACGACGTCACTGAACCAGTGGACCCCGAGCAGCATCCGACTGGCGCCCACCGCCGCGCCGATCCCCACGCCGAGGGCGATCAACCATCGTTGGTGCCGGCGGGCATGAAGGGTGCCAACGATGAGAGCCAAGGCGAGGTAGGTAGCTGCGGCAGCCGTCGAGTGACCGGAGGGAAACGAGAAGCCGCTGAAGGGGGCTAGCGGATCGAGAGCTGGGCGATCACGGGCAACCAGGCCCTTGATCAGGTTGCTCAAGAGCCACTGCCCCACGACCACCGAGACCAAGAAGAGCGCGAGCCGGCGTTGACGCTTCCACAGCAGCCAAGCGCAACCGACACTTCCGATGACCACGATGGTCACGGTGTCCCCAAGGTGGGTAATCAGGCGGAGGGCGTCGGTACTCACCGGGCCGGCCTCGGCAGAAGCCCACCCCTCGACGGTGTCGTCCCAGCGCACCAGTGGGCTCTGGCGCTCGATCTCTCGTGCCAGCAGCCCCAGAACGACGCCGGCGACCACGAAACCGGCCAGAGCGACGGCGACGACGCTCCCGCGTGTCACGGGTTGAGTGGGTCGGGAATCGGCGACCGAGAGATCGGCGTCTGCTTCGTGGCGCGCGAGACCCGTGAGCGCGTAGGCCAGCGATCCGATGAGGGCCGCCGTCAGCAGAGCGACGAATAGCGGAATCATTGTTGATGTTTACCCTCTTTGCCCCGTGGGTACACGCAAGTCATGGTCAGTCTTTTGCCCACAGAGGGCGAACCTATCGAGAGAACGATCAGTTCCTCGGCCGAGCGGTCGTGGAGTAGTTACGCCTTTCTCCTAGGTGGTGGTTGGCTCACCCTCGTATTGGTGTGGAGCGGCCTCGGCTGGCTGCTCACTGATGCAGGGTCTGCCACCGCGGGCATCCGCAGCTTTGATCGCGGCATTGCCCAGGATGCTGAGCAGTCGCGATCAGCGGCTGCCACGTCGGTCTCCACCGTGCTGAGTGCGTTTGGAGACACCCTGACCGTCATCGGGGTCGCCGTTGTCGTCGGAACGGTCTTGCTGATCGTTCGGCATTGGACATCGGTGCTGCTCTTGACGACCGCGCTCATCGTCGAGGTAACGGTCTTTGTCAGTGTGACGCTTCTGATCGAGCGTGATCGCCCAGACGTCCGGCAGCTTGATGTCTCTCCACCGACCTCGTCCTTTCCTTCCGGGCACACCGCAGCGTCGACAGCGCTCGCGCTAAGCCTGCTCATCATCATCGGTTGGCACTGGCGGTCACGATGGGCGCGTGTTGCGGCGTGGACTGTGCTCCCGTTGGTTGGTGTGATGGTGGCACTAGCCCGCGTCTACCGAGGCATGCACTTTCCCTCTGATGTGCTGGCCGGCTTTCTCCTTGGCCTGGCCGCGGTAGCGGTGGCCTTTATCGCTGTCCGAGCCTGGGTGGGCGAAGGAACAGACTCTCGAACGAAAGAAGGTTCAACAGATGAAGATCGCCGTGGTAGCGCACCGCAAGAAGTCGCTGGGGGGCGGCCTAGGCGAGTTACGGAGAGTTCTGGCTGACCTTGGGCTTGTCGACGTGATGTGGTTCGAAGTGCCAAAGAGCAAGAAGGCACCCAAGAAGGTGAAGCAGGCGGTGGAAGCCGGCGTTGATCGCGTCTTCGTCTGGGGAGGCGATGGAACCGTTCAACGCTGTCTTGATGTGTTGGCGGGCAGCGACGTGTCGATGGCCGTTCTTCCGGCCGGAACCGGAAACCTCTTCGCCACCAACTTAGGCATCCCGATCGACCTGGAGAAGGCAGCCGAGATCGGGGCCCGAGGAAACCTGCGGCGCATCGACGTCGGACGAGTCAATGGTGAACGCTTCGGCGTGATGGCAGGGGTCGGAGCCGATGCTCAAATGATCCAAGATGCCGACCGCGGTCTGAAAGACCGTCTCGGTCGAGGCGCCTATGTGTTTACTGGTCTGAAAGGGATTCGGGATGCCACCGTCAAGGTGAAGGTGGACGTTGACGGAAAGCGGTTCTACAGCGGCAAGGCCGGCAGTGTTCTCGTGGGCAACGTCGGCAAACTGATGGGCGGCGTCGAGGCGTTCGACGACGCCGAACCCGACGACGGCAAGCTGGATGTGGGGGTCGTCACCGCCACAACGCCCACGCAGTGGGGCCGGGTGGTCGCCAGGGCGACGACCGGCCGCACCGCAAACTCCAAGTACGTACGCGTCACAAACGGAACAAGGATCAAGATCCGCCTCAAGGGCAAGCGGCTCTACCAAGTAGACGGCGGTGACCGAGAAAAGGTGCAACAACTGAAGCTGCGCGTGGAGCCGGCCGCTCTCTCGGTGTGCGTGCCCGCAGACCGAGTATCGGGCTGAGTCAGAGTCGGGACGAGCGGTGGCCCTGACGGGACGTGCCGCAGCAGAAAGCGTCATCAGTCTGCAGAACGCAGACCGATGACGCTTCGCTGGAGTCTTGCCGGCAACACCCGACAACTAGTCGGTGCTGACGTGCTTGTCCTCGATCACCCGGTGCTCAGAGCGGCGGGCGTTGTAGCTGGTGGCTAGACCCGCAGCGATCATGACGACCCCAACGGCGGCGATGATCCAACCGGCCATAACAAGATTCAGCCCGTCGACGCTGTCGGCAACCGCGAGCGCCATCACCAAGCCAGCCGCAACGAGTAGTCCTCCAAAAGCAATCATCGTGGTTCCTTTCGCAGATACCCGAGTGAACTGTCCTTCTAAGAATTCCCACTTTTGCACCGTGCTAAACCCGATCGGCCGATGATGTTTGCGGACCCGCCTCGGCGGGTATTTCGACACGACAAACCAGGTGGTGAGGAGACCGAGATGTATGTGCTGATCTGGTCCGTGGTGGCCGTGTTGACCGGATTTTTCAGCGCCCTGTTGTTCGAGGATCTCTTAGGGTCCGAAGTCGAGGGCATACATGACGCACTGGTGTCTCACGACGGGATGGACATCGGTGCGGAGGCGGCGGCAAGCCGAGTTTCTCCTTAGTCGCACCCACGTTTTAGTCGCACCGACGTGCCCCGCATCGACGGGCGCCCGCGGCTGGGCGCCTAGCCAGCTGGCGGAGTGTGACTGACGTGAATCGGCGGGACGCGGTCCGCCCAAGGCAGCGCCTGCTCGAGTTGTGCGGACAGGCGCAGCAGTAGCGACTCACGGCCGAATCCACCGACCAGCTGCATGCCGATCGGCAAGCCACTTTCGCTCATGTGCAGGGGCAGGCTGATGGCCGGCTGACCGGTGGCGTTGAACACCGGAAGGAAGGACTCCCACGGTGCCCATGTCTGGAACATCGAGGCCAGTTCGACGGGCTCGGTCGGGTCGTACATTTTCAGCGGTGCTGGCAGGCGTCCGAGCGTCGGCGTCAGCAGCACGTCGTACGACGCAAAGAACCAGCCCATGATGCGGGCCAAATGGTTGGCCTGTCCCAACGCATCAAGTAGGCGGCCGGCCGACACGGTGCGCCCGTATTCGACGGCGGCGAGGGTGGACGCCTCGAGGTTTTCCGAGCTAGCAGTCTTGCCGAGGAAGGCCGCCAGGCCGTCGACGGTGTGCGCATTGTCGGCAGCCCACACGTCAGTCATGGCCACCAAGAAGGGGTCCCAGTCAAACTGAGGGGTTGCTGACTCGACATGGTGTCCGAGCGATTCGAGGGTCTGGGCGGTGGCCTCCGTGGCGGCCGCCACCTCTGGGTCGGCGTCCTGCCCTGACCAAGGCTGGCTCCAGTAGGCGATCCGGAGCGGCTCGACGGAGGCGCGCATCTCGTCAAGGAAGGGCCGGTCAGGTGCGGAAATGATGAAGGGGTCGCCGTATGCCGGGCCACTGAGGACATCCAGCATCGCTGCGGTGTCGCGCACCGAGCGACTCACCATGAAGTGAACGGCCCATCCGGCCAGGGCTTCGGCGATCTGCGGGCCCCACGTGACGCGTCCGCGTGAAGTCTTGAGTCCAACTACTCCGCACGATGCGGCCGGAATCCGGATGGAGCCGCCGCCGTCGCTGGCTGAGGCCACCGGGACGATGCCGGCCCCCACCGCAGCGGCCGCGCCGCCACTTGAGCCGCCGGCGGAGTGGCCAGAACTCCACGGGGTGCAGGTGAGACCCTCTGCGAGGGTCTCGGTGGTGCCCATGATCCCGAACTCGGACGTGGTGGTGCGGCCAAGGTTGACCAGCCCGCTGCGCCGGATCCGGTCGTAGAAGGCGGTGTCGAGCGAGACCACCCAGTCCTCGCTCAGCCGACTGCCGTTGCCGCAGCGTTTTCCAGCCTCGCCGTGGAAGAGGTCCTTGACCATGGTGGGAATGCCATGAAATGGCGCAGCGGGCATCTCGTCACCCACCTCGGCCGCTCGGTCTTCGTACGCCTCGACCACGGCGCCAAGAGTCCCGTTCACGCGGGCGGTGGCGGCCATCGCGCAGGCAGCCAGCTCAGCCGGGGTCACCTGGCCGGTGCTCACCAGGTCGGCCAGACCGAGGGCGTCGTACGTCGCGTACTCGTGCAATTCCACCTTGGGATGCTAGCCGGGAGCCTCCGCTGCGCACCGGACGGCATCCGCCACCCGCCTTCCACGGTCGCCGCCGTGCGTCAATGTCGCCAATGTGGCTCAATATCGAGTGGTTTGGTGTCGATTTTCCCTCGGTATCGCCCATACTCGGGCGTACATTCCGCATTTCTGAGTCGCTAGGTGGATCCGGATGCACCCTCCGCATGTTCAACCGGAGGTCGTTGAGCTCGACACGACCTTCCGGTCGATCGATGCTGGGTCTTCGTTCGACGGCCGGGTGCTCGACTTTTTCTCAGCGGCGTGGCCGGCCTACCGGCGCTGGTACCTCAACCAGGGCGAGGCGGCGCGTCCGACGTACGCCGAGTGCTCGCACATGCTGCACACCCACATGCCAGAGCTGGCCTCCACCTACGACCGACTCGTCGAAGCTGTCGGCGGCGGCGACCTGGAGGCCCGGTTCCTGAGCCACTGGCGGCCGCCGCCACTCTTCGCCGCTTGCTCATTGCTCACCTACAACCGTGAGCGCAACGTTCTGCTGCGCAACTACGACTATCCACCTCTGCTCTGCGACAACACAGTGCTGGCATCCTCGTGGCACGGCACGCGCGTGATGGCCATGACCGACTGCCTCTGGGGCGCACTTGACGGCGTCAACGCGCACGGCCTTTCGGTGGCGATCGCCTTCGGTGGCCGCTCCGCGGTGGGTGAGGGGTTCGGCATCGGTCTCGTCGTGCGCTATCTGCTCGAGTTCGCCACCACTGTTGACGAAGCAATCGCCATGCTGCACCGGATCCCGATCCAGTTGACGTACAACATCGCCCTCGTCGATGCGTCCGGGCGCGGTGCGATCGTGTACGTGGCTCCTGACCGCGAGCCCATCGTGAGCGGAGCCGTGACCGCTGCCAACCGTCAGGGTCCGACGATGTGGCCAGAGCACGCGGAGTTCTGCGCGACGGTGCCTAGGGAGCAAGCCATGGCCGAAGCGGTGGCCAACCCGGCCTTTGGCGTTCCGCAGCTGGTCGATCAGTTTCTCGCGGCCCCGATCCACCGCTCAACCGCCACGAGCACCTGGGGCACGGTCTACACAGCGACCTATGACGCCGACCACCGCATCCTCGAACTCAGTTGGCCCGACGACCGATGGACGCTGTCGCTGCACCACTTCGAAGAAGACGTCCGCCACCGCCGGTCGCTGGTGGCGGTTCCGCCACCGGCATACCAGCCCGCCGCTGATCACATTGGGGTAAATGCCCCAGTTCTGATCGCGTGAACGCCTGTCCCGGCGTTCAGAATAGGCATAAGGTCGCGGCAAGATGGCGAAGAAGAAGAAGCACAAGAAGGGCAAGCGCAAGAAGCACGAAGGCGCTGGCTGTCCGCCACGGCGACTGGACAAGAGAATGAGCAACGTCGGAACCGGGTCGGCGAAGAAGCCGGCCAAGACCCAAAAGGCGAAGGCAACGCGAGCGCGCCGCAAGTCCGACGGCCGAGTCCTGACGAGCCTGTCGGACGTTTACCAGTACTTTCGAGAGAACACTGATCCGGTCTATTTCGTGTCGCCCACGTCGTACAACTTGCTCGGCATCGACGAGTGGATTGGATCGTTCCGCTACATCACCTACTTCGAGAGCTTTAGCGGTGGGCACTCGCGCTCGTTCTCCCCTGCCCACACCGGCCCCCGCGACTTCGAGTCGTTTGAATCGGTCAACTCCTACCTCTTGGGAAACAAAGAGGTCATCGACTTCATCAAGAAGAACGGCCCCGGCAAGGCGCTCTTCGTCATGTTCGATGAGGAGACCGAGGACTACGCCCACCAGCTGGGGCTTGAGATCGCGCTGCCACCGCGTGAGCTGCGTGAAGATATCGACTCCAAGATCGTCACCACGCGACTCGGGAACGAGGCTGGCGTCGCCAGCGTCCCGAACGTCATGGGCAGGGCGTCGACATACAAGCAGTTGCGCAAACTCGCCAAGTCGGCCGACCTTGGCAAAGACCTCGTCGTTCAGACCCCCTACGGAGACTCTGGTCGCACGACGTTCTTCATCTCAAGTGAAGATGACTTCCTCGAGAATGAGGATGTTCTCGTCGATTCCGACCTCAAGGTGATGAAGCGCATCAATCACTTCCCAGGCACAGTCGAGGCGTGTGCCACGCGCCACGGCACCTTGGTGGGTCCGATCCAGACCGACATCACTGGGTTCCCCGAGCTGACGCCGTACCGCGGTGGCTGGTGCGGCAACGATGTCTTCCCTGGTGTCTTCAGCGAAGACGTGCGTAAGCAGATCGGCCGGATGGCGCGCAAGCTCGGCGATCGGCTCTACGAGGTTGGCTACAAAGGCGTGTTCTGCCTCGACTTCCTGGTCGACGATGACGATGGCAGCGTGTATCTCGGCGAGATCAACCCCAGGATCTCCGGTGCGTCCCCGCTCACGAACCTGATCACCTCGCGCTACGGCGGTGTTCCACTCTTTCTCTTCCACATGCTCGAGTTCTCTGATGTCGAGTGGGAGATCGACATCGAGTCGGTGCAGGCGCGCTGGCGAGACTTCGACCGCTGGACGCAACTGGTACTCAAACAGGTCTCCGATGAGGTCGAGCTGATCACTGCTGCGCCGCGGAGCGGGCTTTGGCGGATGAACGACGACGGCACGATTGTCTACGTGCACGAAGAGACTGACTGGCACAACGTCAGTGACGACGCCGAGGCGTTCTACCTGCAGGTGTATGGCGAGGGTGAGTACCGCTACCCGGGTGCCGACCTCGGCATCCTCGTCACCCGTGACCGGATGCAGACCGACAGCCGTGAGCTGTTGGCCCGCGGGTCGAAGTGGGCGAAGGCGATCGGTGAGCAGTTTCACGGTATCCCGCCTGAAGGCCGTGTGATTACGCCAGAGGAATTGCTCTACGCCAAGTGGTTCTAGCATCCCGCCGAGTGTCCCCCTGGGTGCCACCCAAGTCCGCCGAGTGTCCCTCTGAGTGCCACCCAAGCCCGCCGAGTGTCCCTCTGAGGACCGGATTCTGACGTCGCGTGTGAACCGGGTGACGTGTGGCCACTGAGCCTGACGCACTAGGTCGGAACTACTGGCGGCTGTGGACGTCGTCGGGCCTTTCCAACCTGGCCGACGGTATTCTGAAGGTCAGCCTTCCCTTGATCGCCATCCAGTACACGCAGAGCCCGGCTCTGATCGCCGGGATCGCCATCGCCGAACGCCTGCCATGGCTGCTGTTCGCGCTACAGGCCGGCGCGATCTCGGATCGACATGATCGACGCCGGATCATGGTGAGCGCCAACGTTGGGCGCGGTCTGGTGCTTGGGGTTGTCGCGGCCGGCTTGGCGTTCGACGTCGGCCAACTTTGGGTGCTCTATCTGGCGGCCCTGCTCTTGGGGGTGGCCGAGACGCTGTACGACACGTCCGCTCAGTCGATCTTGCCTCAGGTGGTCGATCGGAAACTGCTGTCACGGGCCAACGGGCGGTTGTACTCGGTCGAGCTGGCAGCTAACGAGTTCATCGGACCACCGCTGGGCGGGCTACTGGTGGCAGCGGGTGCAGCACTTTCTCTCGCAACCTCGTCAGTGGTCTGGCTGATAGCGGCTGCTGTGCTGCTGCTGCTGCTGGCTGGCTCGTTCGGCACCGAGCACGACGGCTCGACGACTATCCGGTCTGACATCGCCGAAGGAATGCGATTCCTCGCGCGCCATCGCGTGCTCCGCGCCATGGCTGCGCTGACCGGCCTTGGAACCTTGGGTTCAGTGCAGCCTTTGCCGTGTTCGTCCTGTTCGCTGTCGGGCCGTCGTCGCAAATGGGGCTGAGTGAACCGGCGTACGGCCTGCTGCTGGCGTCGATCGCCGTCGGCAGCTTGATCGGGACCTTTGTGGCCGAACCCGCAGAGCGGTGGTGGGGGCGTCAGATGAGTCTGATTGCAATGCTTGTTGTCGGAGGCGTTGCGCTTGCCCTGCCCGCCTTCACGGCCAATCAGTGGGCGATTGCAGTCGGATTCTTGCTGACTGGTGTCACCGTCGTGATGGGGAACGTGGTGATGGTGTCGCTGCGGCAGCGAGTCACGCCCGACCGGCTGCTGGGCCGCGTCAACAGCTCGTACCGGCTTATCGCCTGGGGGACGATGCCGATCGGTGCGCTCCTCGGTGGCGTGGTCGCGGCCGCATTCGGACTGCCGACCCTCTTCATTGTGGCGGCCCTTCTTTCAGCGTCACCATTGCTCTTCATCGGACTGCTGAGCAACAGCGGAATGGACGCAGCGGAGCGCTGACGCTATCTCGACAGTGACAGGTCGGCGGACGCCAGACGTGCCAGCGCTTCGTGGAGCACGTGCTCCTGCTTGCTGAATGTCCACCGCACCAAGGCGCGTTCGGCAGGCCCTGGTTCCTCGTAGAACACCGAACACGGGACCGCCACTACTGCAGCGCGTTCCGGCAAGGCTCGGCAGAAGGCCAGCGCGTCTTCCCATCCGAGCGAGCGGACGTCGGCGGTGACGAAGTAGGTACCTTGCGGACG
>JBDTTS010000065.1:0-10115 GCA_039930525.1 Actinomycetes bacterium
GGAGTGCCCGCGGTCGTGTCAGGGGCTGGCCCAACCGTCCTTGCCCTCACACACCGGGCGACGGCGCACGAGGTAGCAGCCAAGACGCGTCGCGGATGGACGAACAAAGTGCTTGAGGCAGATCGTCAGGGGGTGCAGATCTTGCCGTTGTGATCGTCTCGTGATCAAAAATGTGCGGGTTGACTTCAGATCGATCGCAGACACGCCGACATCGAACAAGACCCCCCGGGAAGATCGGGGAAACGAAAAGTGTTACGGTTGCAACACACCGGGTTTCCCGAGTGTCTTCCTCACTCCAGATTCTGATCGTGGCTTGATGGAACCCAGGCTCTCATGATGCTTCATTCGTGAGCAGTCCTGACTAGGCACTACCTCTCAACGCTTCTCAAGATGCGTGGGGGGATTCCCTCCGGCGTCACATCCGACGAACCGGAACATTTGGAAGGACATCGCGTGAGCGACACCACCGACACCATGCCAGCCACTGAGAGCGCGACCACCCGTCGCAAAGGCCCCGCTCTGTCGGGCATGGTTCTCGCCGAACTTCAGACCGTTGCGTCTGGGCTCGGCATCACCGGCACCACCCGGATGCGCAAGGGCGAGCTGATCGAGGCGATTCGCGAGAAGCAGGGGCAATCCTCTTCTTCGCGCACGACCTCCGGCCGCGGCGCCTCCTCGGGTGCCCAAAGCGACACCACTAAGACCTCCGGCCGTAAGGCACGCTCGGCTGCGCCCACCGATGACGCAGCCTCCGAAGGCAAGCAGAGCTCAAACGGCGAGCCCGCAGCGCAGAAGTCCTCGGGGGCGAGGTCATCGGCCTCTCAGACTTCACCATCTGACTCATCAGCACCTGAGACGGCGCAGCGTCCGGCTCGCAGTCGCAACCGCACGTCCGGTGACGACGCCAAGGGCGACCGTCAGAGCTCGGACCGTCAGGGTTCGGACCGTCAGGGTTCGGACCGTCAGAGCAAGGGCGGCCAGTCTGAGCAGCGGAACGACCGCGAGGGCTATGAGGGCAGCCGCAGCAGCCGCCGCCGGCGTAGGGGTCGCGACCGTGACCGCTACGGCAACCGTGGCGGTCGCGAGCGATACAACGAAAGCGAGCCCCAGGTCGGCCCCGATGACGTCCTCGTACCGGTCGCCGGCATCGTCGACGTACTCGACAGCTACGCGTTCGTCCGCACGTCCGGGTACCTTCCCGGCGAGAACGACATCTACATTTCGCTGTCGCAGGTTCGGCGTTACGGCCTGCGCCGCGGCGACGCCGTCACCGGTGCTGTTCGGCAGCCCCAGGAGGGCGAGCGACGCGAGAAGTTCAACGCATTGGTACGCCTCGACACTGTCAACGGCACCGAGCCAGACAAAGCCACCGAGCGCCCCGACTTCAGCAAGTTGACGCCGCTCTACCCGCAGGAACGACTGCGACTCGAGACTGAAAGCAATCTCCTGACGACGCGTGTCATCGATCTGGTGGCACCCATCGGCAAGGGGCAGCGCGGCCTCATCGTTTCGCCTCCCAAAGCCGGTAAGACGATGGTGCTTCAGGCGATTGCCAACGCCATCACGACGAACAACCCTGAGGTGCACCTCATGGTCGTTCTGGTTGACGAGCGACCAGAAGAGGTCACCGACATGCAGCGCACGGTAAAGGGTGAGGTCATCGCCTCCACCTTCGACCGTCCAGCCGACGACCACACCACGGTTGCTGAGCTGGCGATTGAACGCGCCAAGCGACTTGTCGAGCTCGGCCACGACGTGGTCGTCCTGCTCGACTCGATGACCCGCCTCGGACGTGCCTACAACCTCTCGGCGCCAGCGTCCGGACGCATCTTGTCCGGTGGTGTCGACTCGTCGGCGCTCTATCCGCCCAAGCGCTTTTTCGGGGCCGCCCGCAACATCGAGGACGGCGGATCGCTGACCATTTTGGCCACTGCCCTTGTCGAAACCGGCTCGAAGATGGACGAAGTGATCTTCGAGGAGTTCAAAGGCACCGGAAACATGGAGCTCAAGCTCGATCGGCGGCTGGCTGACAAGCGGGTATTCCCCGCTGTCGACGTCGACGCCTCGGGTACCCGAAAGGAAGAGCTGCTGCTCGGCGCTGACGAGCTCAAGGTGGTGTGGAGCCTGCGGCGCGTGCTTCACGCCCTTGAGTCTCAACAGTCTCTTGAGCTGCTGCTCTCGAAGCTGAAGGACACCGCGAGCAACACCGAGTTCCTGCTTCAGGTGCAGAAGACAACCCCGGGGGCCATGCTGAGCGAGGACGCTGACTAGCAAGGCTCAGCCCTGAGGGGTCGTGCCGGGAATGGTCTCGGGCCGACCTGCGTTTGGGCCGAGACCACTGTCAGTGGCACAATCTCTGTTGGTTCCGGTTCACGGAGCGACCACACACGGCGCACCGACCCGGAGCCCCTGATGAGGAGAACCCCATGAAGCCCGACATCCACCCGGCGTACGCCGCGACCGAGGTCATTTGCACCTGCGGTTCGACGTTTGTCACCCGTAGCACCGCCGAGAACGGCTCGATTCGCGCTGAGACGTGCTCGAAGTGCCACCCTTTCTACACCGGAAAGCAGCGCATCCTCGACACCGGCGGTCGAGTCGCTCGCTTTGAGAAGCGGTACGGCAAAAAGTAGCTTCGCGATCGACGCCGCAGGCCAATGGCTTGCGGCGTCGTCGTATTCTTGCCACCCGCACCCACTCCAGGAGCCCAGATGTTCGACCAGATTGACGTGCTGGTCGACGAGTACGCCGACCTGGAACGCCAGTTGGCTGACCCCAGCGTCCATACCGATGTAGGCCGCGCACGCACGCTTGGCCGCAGGTACGCCGAACTGGGTCCGATCGTGTCGAGCTATCGGCAGTGGCGATCGCTCGGAGACGACGCCGAGGCCGCTCGTGAACTGGTGGCTGAGGACCCCGCCTTCACTGATGAGGCCGCTCGGATCGACGCCGAGCGCGAGATCGTGACTCTGCGACTTACCGAACTGTTGCTGCCGCGCGACCCCGATGACGACAAAGATGTGATTCTCGAAGTCAAAGCGGGCGAGGGCGGCGACGAGTCGGCGTTGTTCGCCGGCGATCTGCTGCGCATGTACCTGCGTTTCGCCGAGCGCCAAGGGTGGAAAGCAGAGGTTCTGGGCGCTCAGGAGTCTGATCTCGGCGGCTACAAGGACGTCGCGGTGGCGATCAAGACCAAGGGCCCGATCACGCCGGGAGAAGGGGTGTGGGCCAGCCTGAAGTACGAGGGTGGCGTGCATCGCGTACAACGAGTCCCGGTGACCGAGAGCCAGGGTCGAATACACACCAGCGCTGCCGGAGTCCTCGTGCTTCCGGAGGCCGAAGACGTTGACGTCGACATCGATCAGAACGACCTTCGGATCGATGTGTATCGCAGCAGCGGCCCTGGGGGGCAGAGCGTCAACACCACCGACTCTGCGGTCCGGATCACCCACGTGCCCACAGGCATCGTCGTCAGCTGTCAGAACGAGAAGTCACAGCTTCAGAACCGCGAACAAGCGTTGCGCATCCTGCGGGCCCGGCTGCTCGCCGCCAAGCAAGAGGAGGCCGATCGAGAGGCTTCCGCGGCCCGCCGATCACAGGTGCGAACGGTCGACCGCTCAGAGCGCATCCGCACGTATAACTTCGCCGAGAACCGGATATCGGACCACCGAGTGGGTTTTAAGGCGTACAACCTCGATCAGGTCCTCGACGGCGACCTGTCGGCTGTCATCGACGCGTGCCAGCGCGCCGACCGCGAGGCTGAGCTGTCTGGGGCCGGCTCGTGACCTCAACGTCGGTCACCCTCGGCAGGACGGGAGGCGGACGACTCCTACGAGATGCACTGCACTCGGCGGAGCGCCGCCTGGAGGCAGCCGGGGTGGCCTCGCCTCGGGTGGACGCTGAGCTTCTCGCTGCTCACCTGCTCGGGGTCTCGCGCGGGAGTCTCTGGAGCCGACTTGACCAGCCGGTGCCCGCCGGCTTCGACGACCTGGTAGCTGGCCGCGCCGACCGAATCCCGTTGCAACACCTGACCGGATGGGCGTACTTCCGTACCGTCACCCTTGCCGTTGGGCCGGGAGTTTTCTGCCCGAGGCCTGAGACCGAGCTGGTGGCGGGGCATGGTCTGCAGGTGCTGGCCGGCCTGGACGCCACCGCACCCACTGTCGTCGACCTGTGTTCTGGTTCTGGCGCGATTGCCGCAGCGATCGCGGTCGAGGCCCCGCGGGCGCGGGTGTACGCCGTCGAACGCGACCCTGGGGCTGGTCCTTGGCTGCAGCGCAACGCCGTAGCGCATGGCTTTGCCGCTCACCTCGAAGACGTCGAGGGTTGCCTCGCGCACCTGACCGGCACGGTCGATCTCGTCCTGGCGAACCCGCCCTATATTCCCGATGGTTCGGTGCCTCGCGACCCTGAGGTCGCCCGTTTTGATCCAGAGCTGGCCCTCTACTCAGGGCCGGACGGTCTGACGCACGCACGCATTGTCGAGCGCGCCGCGGCCCGGCTGTTGCGCCCCGGCGGCTGGGTCGTGGTCGAGCACGGCGACTCGCAAGGAATCAGCGTTCCCGAGATTTTCGCGAGCACCGGAGCGTGGACCGACGTCACCGATCATCTCGACCTTGCAGGCCGAGACCGGTTCGTCTCAGCTCGCCGCTCGGAGCACTGATGCCTCGCTTCGACTGTGCGAACGCGGACGAGCGCCGCCGCGGCATAGATCGAGCGATCGCTTCGGCCAGCAGACATCAGCTGGTCGTCTTTCCGACCGAGACTTCGTACGCCGTTGCGTGTGACGCCTTTTCGCCGGTCGGCGTTGAACGACTCAACGCAGCCAAGGGGCGGACCGCCATCGACGCCTTGCCGGTGATGGTTGGTTCGGTCAAGGCAGCCAGGGCACTGATCGGCACCCTTCATCCGCAGGGCGAGCTGTTGATCGAGGGCTTCTGGCCAGGACCCTTGACCGCCCTCTGTGACCAGCAGTCCACATTGCACTGGGACATCGGCGGAGACGGGCAGCACGTGGCCGTTCGCATGCCGCTTCACCCGGTGGCGCTTGAGGTGCTCAAGGGTGTGGGCCCCATGGTGGTGGTGGCAGCTAACCGTGTAGGAGAACCGGCACCTCGCACCTGCGATGACGCCCACGCGCAGCTGGACACGACTGTCTCGGTCTACCTCGACGCCGGCCCCCTTCCTGAAGGGCCTTCGTCAACGGTTGTCGACCTCACCGAGCGCAGCCCTCGGCTGGTGCGTCCGGGTACCTACGCAGCTGACGTCTTGCGACAGGTGGCACCTGATCTGGTCGATGAGTCGGAGGAAGTGGGCGGGCCGTGAGTGCATCTGGCGTCCGCCTTCTCATGGTGTGCACCGGCAACATCTGCCGGTCGCCGATGATGGAACGGCTGACTGCCGACGCCCTGAACCATCGTGGGGTCGCCCAATGGTGCACCGTCGGGAGCGCGGGTACCTGGGCGCAGCCCGGAGAACCGATGCAGCCATACGCGGCGTCCACTTTGGCCGAGCGTGGTGTGGCTGCGGACGGGTTCGCCGCGACACCGCTCGGCGAAGAACTGGTGACCTCGGCCGATCTGATCCTCACGGCGACCCTCGATCACCGGAGCGCCGTGGTCGGAATCGCACCCTCGGCGGTTCGCCGTACTTTCACGATGTTGGAACTGGCCCGGATTGCGGCCGCAGCCCCCCCTCAGACGAGGCAGGCTGACCTGGCCGGGCCAGACACAGTGCGCCGGTCGATCGCCTGGGCGGCGCAAATGCGTGGGTCCATCCCGCGTGCTCTCGAAGGCGCGGACGACCTCAACGACCCGCTGGGCGCTCCCCACGACGTGTACCGCGCAAGGGCAGACGCGATCGCTGGAGCTGTGGGGCAGATCGTTCCCTTCTTGATCGGGCCACAACGGGGTTCGCCGGCTGGCTAGAGTGACCTGCGTTGACCGACGCACGCCCGGCCGTCCGCAGGAGATCCACATGAGCAGCACGCCGTACTGGGGCCCCGACTTCAACGCCCTTCAGCAGACTGATCCAGAGATTGCCGGTGTCGTCCTCGACGAGCTCAACCGGCTACGCAGCGGGCTACAGCTGATTGCAAGCGAGAACTTCACGTCGCCAGCCGTGCTTGCTGCCACTGGCTCGACATTGTCGAACAAGTACGCCGAGGGATACCCGGGTCGTCGGTACTACGGCGGGTGCGCCGACGTCGACGTCGCCGAAGAGATCGGCATCGCCCGCGCCAAAGAGCTTTTCGGCGCCGAGCATGCCAACCTGCAGCCGCACTCGGGTGCTTCGGCCAACCTTGCGGTGTACGCAGCACTGCTGAAGCCTGGCGACACCGTGCTCGCAATGGATCTCAAGCACGGGGGACACCTCACGCACGGGTCGCCAGTCAATTTCTCTGGCCAGTGGTTCCACAACGTCTCATACGGGGTCTTGGAGGGCACGGAGACGATCGACTACGACCACGTCCGTGCGCAGGCTCGCGAACACCGACCCAAGATGATCATCGCCGGTGCCACCGCCTACCCGCGCTTGATCGACTTCGCCGCCTTCCGCGAGATCGCCGACGAAGTGGGTGCCTACCTGATGGTTGACGCCGCACACTTCATTGGGCTCGTTGCCGGGAAGGCGATCCCATCGCCGGTTCCCTACGCTGACGTCGTCTCGTTCACCACTCACAAGGTGCTACGAGGCCCACGCGGCGGCATGATTTGGTGCCGCAAAGAGCTCGGAGCCAAGATCGACAAGGCGGTCTTCCCCTTCCTGCACGGTGGCCCGCTCATGCACGTGGTGGCCGCGAAGGCGGTGGCACTAAAAGAGGCGGCTTCCGCTGAATACCGCGAGTACGCCAAGCGCGTCATCGCCAACGCCAAGGCGCTGGTCGACGGCCTGCAAGACGACGGCATGCGGGCGGTGTCCGGCGGAACGGACACGCACCTGGCGTTGATCGACCTGCGGGGCGTCGGCGTCACTGGTCGCGATGCCGAGACCCGTTGCGACGCAGCGCGAATCACCCTCAACAAGAACGCGATTCCGTTCGACCCTGAAAAGCCGATGGTGGCCTCAGGCGTCCGCGTGGGCACTCCCTCGGTGACCACCCAGGGCATGGCCAGCGAGCAGATGAAAGACGTCGCCTCGCTGATCGGGCGCGCGGTTCGCGCCGATCTCGGCACCGAAGCTGGCCGTGCCGAGGTCGAGCAGGTAGCCGCAGAGGTCTCTGCGCTCGTCGCAAAGTTCCCTGCGTACCCCGAACCTTCGGCGTAGCCTGCGACCAGGGGCTGTCCGGTCCCGCGAGAAAGAAGAGGGACGCCGCGTGCGCGAGTACCTGCTCGTTCTGCTCGCCTCAGCAGCCATCACGTATGCCACGGTCCCCGTGGTGCGGTGGTACGCCGTCCGGTGGAACGTCATGGCCGAGATTCGCGATCGTGATGTGCATGACATCCCGATCCCGCGCCTCGGGGGAGTGGCGATGTACCTCGGATTCCTCACCGGCATGCTCGTCGCCAGCCAGCTCGGATTCGTCTCCTCGGTGTTCACTGAGTCACGCGACGCCTGGGCGGTCATCGCCGGCGGAACGCTGATCTTTCTGGTGGGCGTGGTCGATGACATCTGGGGACTGGACGCGTTGACCAAAGCCGCCGGCCAGATCATCGCTGCCGGTGTCATGGTGCTGCTCGGTGTCCAGCTGCTCTGGCTGCCCTTCAACGGGGTCACGGTGCTGCCCTACAACGCCAGTGTGATCTTCACGGTGCTGCTGGTGGTGGTGACGGTTAACGCCATCAACTTCGTCGACGGTCTCGATGGACTGGCGGCGGGAATCATCGGGATCGGTTCGTTGGCATTCTTCGCTTTCGCCTATCTGCTCTCCGTCGACAGCGGTATCGACCGTGCGACGACCGCCGCGCTCCTGTCCACAGTGCTTGCCGGAATCTGTGCCGGTTTCCTGCCGCACAACTTCAATCCAGCCCGCATCTTTATGGGCGACTCCGGGTCGATGCTCGCGGGACTTCTGCTCTCGGCATCGGTGATCACGCTGACCGGCAAGATCGACCCGTACTCCGTGGGCGATGCGGCGCTTCTCCCGGCGCTCATGCCCCTGCTGCTCCCGTTCGCTGTCCTCGCGGTGCCGCTGGTCGACTTGCTTTTGGCGGTCGTCAGGCGCACCCGAGCCAGGCGCTCACCCTTCGCACCTGACAAACAGCACCTACACCACCGACTGCTCGAGATCGGTCACAGCCAGCGGCAAGCGGTGCTGGTGATGTACCTCTGGGCTGCTTCGTTGGCCCTCGGGGCAGCCGTAGCCGCGCACGTCAGCGTGCGGGCCGGGCTCTTCACGAGCGCGGGTATTGCCGCTCTAGCAGTTCTGGCCACCCGCCGTCCCCACAAGGCACCGTCGTCGTGAGGTCGGGTCAACGCCCGGCCTCGCTGCGCGAGCTGCCTGGGCGCTACTTCTGGCGCGCCACCTGGCCCACTGTTGTGGCAACTGCAGTCGCTGCAATGGTGGCACTGGCGTCCGAGGGTGGCCCAGCTGCCGCCGGGGCTGTTGCCGGTGGTGCGATAGTGCTGGCCTTCTTCGGGATTGATCTGCTCGTCATGCGGCTGACGGCCGGGTGGGACCCGTCCGCGACCTTCATGGTCGTCATGCTGGAGTACCTCGGCAAGATCATCGCGCTCGCGATCGCCCTGGTGGCGCTTCGCGGCCAAGAGACTATCGACCCTCACTGGGTCGGGATCGGTGTGGGAATCGCCACCACGGTGTTCCTCGCCGCGCTGGTGATCGCCTACCTCAGAATCCCGACCTTCGTCGTCGAACCGACCGAACCCGCCGCTGAGACGCCCCCACCTGATGGCCCGGCGTCGACGTGATCAGGCTCACCCCGCGACCCCCCGCCCTCGGTTGGTGTTGGCGTTCGCCTGACTGCTAGGGTCCGAAAACCGATGGGCCAGGACAAGAGTCCGCATCCGGGGCGACACGACGCCGCGGCGGACACAGGCGCCTGGGACATCGTCGCCTACTTGCTCTCCGGAATGTTGCTCTGGGGTGGCGCCGGGTGGCTGCTTGATCGGTGGCTGGATCTACAGGTCTTCTTGCCGATCGGGTTGCTGTTCGGAACCGGGCTCGCGCTGTATCTCGTCTACGTGAGATACGGACGTGCCCCACAGCCCACCGATGTGCAGCGCGACGGAGATCCCAACGGCACGAGCCGCTGAGAGGAGCCTTCGTTGAGCCTGGTGGTGCTCGCCGAAGAGTCAGAGGGATACGTCCCTCCTGGGTCGGGTGACTTCAAACTTCCCCCGATCATTGAGAACCTTGAATGGTTCACCAAGCCCTACTTGATGGCGCTCATCTCGGTGGCCATCCTCGTGGCGTTCTTCTACTTCGCCGCACGCAAGCCCAAGATGGTTCCGGGCCGACTGCAGTTTGCCGGCGAAGGTATTTATGGCTTCGTGCGTCGCGACCTGGCCCGCGACATCATCGGGTCGGCCGAGTTCTTGAAGTTCTTGCCGTTGATCTTCTCGCTTTTCATCTTCATCGCCTTGAACAACGTGTTCGGTATCATCCCGTTCATCCAGTTCCCGACGATGTCGCTGATCGGCTTTCCCGTCGCGCTCACCCTCATCGTGTGGGTGGTCTACAACTGGGTCGGTATCCGACGTCAGGGGGCAGTCGGCTACTTCAAGAACATGATGTTCCCGCCCGGCGTCCCTAGCTGGGTCTACATCCTGCTGGCACCGCTTGAACTGGTCTCCACGGTATTCGTCCGGCCGCTCACGCTCTCGCTTCGTCTGTTCGCCAACATGTTCGCTGGCCACCTGTTGCTGATCGTCTTCATTCTCGGCGGCGAGTACATGTTGGTCGAAGGCGAAGGCATCGTGAAGGTGCTCAGCATCGGTGCCTTTGCCATGGGCATCGTGATGACGTTCTTCGAGCTCTTGGTGCAGGTGCTTCAGGCCTACATTTTCGCTCTACTCACCGCTCTTTACATCGCAGGAGCGATGAGTGAAGAGCACTAATCGGACGGCGCACCCCGCGCTCGCCATCGAAAGGAATATGTAATGGAAGGCACGCTCAACGCGGTCGGCTACGGCCTCGCTGCGATCGGCCCGGGTAT
>JBDTTS010000066.1:0-10011 GCA_039930525.1 Actinomycetes bacterium
AGCAACACAGCGAGGCGACTCGCGGGATTCGGCCGTCGCGCCGGCCGGGAGGCTGGTGCGGCTTGTGTGCGGCCTACTTCTCACGGAATCTGTTGATCGCGTCCAGGTGCTCTGCACGCAGCTCGGGATTGCGAACGCCCATGCCTTCTTCCGGTGCCAAACACAGAACGCCGACCTTGCCCTGATGCATGTTGCGGTGCACCTCGAATGCCGCCTGTCCCGTCTCGGCCAGCGGGTACGACTTGGACAGCGTGGGATGAAGCTTTCCGCGCTGTATCAATCGGTTCGCCTCCCACGCCTCGCGGTAGTTGGCGAAGTGTGAGCCCACAATCCGCTTCAGGTTCATCCAGAGAAAGCGGTTGTCGTACTCGTGCATGAAGCCAGACGTCGAGGCGCACGTGACGATCGTGCCGCCCTTGCGTGCGACGTAGACGCTGGCGCCGAACGTCTCTCGTCCAGGGTGCTCGAACACGATATCGACGTCGTCGCCGCCGGTGAGCTCACGAATCTTGCTACCGAGTCGCTTCCATTCCGACGGGTCCTGAGTCGGCTCGTCCTTCCAGAACCGGTAGCCCTCGGCGTTGCGGTCGATGATGAGGTCTGCGCCCATTCTGCGCACGATCTCGGCCTTCTCAGGTGACGACACCACGCAGACCGGCGTCGCTCCGCCGTTCAGCGCCATCTGGGTGGCGTATGACCCCAGACCACCGCTGGCGCCCCAGATCAGCACGATGTCGCCCTGCTTCATGCCGGCACCGTTCTTGCTGACGAGTTGCCGGTACGCGGTGCTGTTGACGAGGCCGGGGGACGCGGCTTCCTCCCAGTTGAGGTGCGACGGCTTCTCGAGCAGCTGGTTCGACTTCACGAGGGCCAGCTGCGCGAGGCCGCCGAAGTTGGTCTCGAATCCCCAGATCCGTTGCTCGGGGTCGAGCATCGTGTCGTTGTGGCCCAGTGGGCTCTCGAGCTCGACCGACAGGCAGTGGGCCACGACCTCGTCGCCCGGGTGCCACACGTGGACTCCGGGGCCAGTGCGAAGGACCACGCCGGAAAGGTCGGATCCGAGAACGTGGTACGGCAGGTCGTGACGCTTGGCGAGCGGAGAGATGCGGCCGTAGCGACGAAGGAATCCGAAGGTCGACACCGGTTCGAAGTTCGCTGACCAGACGGTGTTGTAGTTGATCGACGACGCCATGACGGCGACCAGCGCCTCGCCCGGTCCGACCTCGGGGACGGGGACATCCTGGATGCGCAAAGACTTGCGGGGGTCGCGGTCGCGGCTCGCGACGCCGTCGAACATGTGCTCGTCCTCTTGGCGCAGAAGCGCACCGGTGTACGACTCGGGCATGTCGAGCGCCTCGAAGTCGGCTGGCGACGCCTTGCCGGAGGTGATGGCGTCAAGGATGTCTTGCATGGGCTGCACGTCGGCCTCCGTGGCGGATGGTCGCAGGGGATGTGGACTCTAGTGGGCTGACTCGGCTGGCTGCACGAGTTCGAGCAGGACTCCACCGGCATCCTTGGGGTGGACGAAGTTGATGAGCGCGCCGGCGGTCCCTGGCTTGGGTTCGTCATAGAGCAGCCGCAGGCCGCGTTCACGCAGGGTCGCACTGACCGCCTCGATGTCCACAACGCGGTAGGCGACCTGCTGCAGGCCGGGGCCGCTGCGGTCAAGGAACTTGCCGATGGGGGAGTCCGGCGTCAGCGGGGCCAGCAGCTGCACGTACGAGCCGGAGTCGCCGACGGCCATCATCGCTTCGCGCACTCCCTGGACGGGATTGCTCTCCTCGTGGGCGAGCTGCATGCCGAAGACGTCCTGGTAGTACGCGATGGCCTCGTCGAGGTCGCTGACGGCGACGCCGACATGGTCGATCGCGGTGAACAGGTTGGTCAGGGCAGCCGATGCCATCTCCAGATCCCCTCTCGGTGGAGTCGAGGTCCGGGAACCATCGTGGCAGCCCGGAGGCGGGGAAGTACACGGGGGGTGCTGGGCGTTCTTCCGGACGCCTGTCGGGTGGCCGGCTCCGATTTGTCGGGCCGCTGCCCTAGGGTGAACCTCGATCACCCGTACTTCGGATGGGAGGGTCTTCTCATGACCTCGTCTGTCATCGTCGCCGGTGCCCGTACCCCCATGGGGCGGTTGCTCGGTTCACTCAAGGGCTTCAGCGCGGCCGAGCTCGGTTCGTTCGCCATCAGGGGGGCTTTGGAACGCGCTGGCGTGACAGGCGACCAGGTGCAGTACGTCATCATGGGTCAAGTTCTGCAGGCGGGCGCCGGACAGCTGCCGGTTCGCAAGGCGGCGGTTGAAGGGGGTATCCCCATGACCGTGCCATCGATACTCATCAACAAGGTCTGTCTTAGTGGTCTCGACGCGATTGCGCTGGCCGACCAGCTGATCCGCGCTGGTGAGGTCGAGATCGTGGTCGCGGGCGGCATGGAGTCGATGACCAACGCGCCGCACGTCCTGCCGAAGTCGCGCGAGGGTGTGAAGTATGGCAACACCGAACTGGTCGACGTGATGGCGTTTGACGGGCTCACTGATGCCTTTGATGGCCAGCCCATGGGTGCGTCCACCGAGGGCTACAACGAGCGGTACTCGCTCACTCGCGACGAGCAGGACGCCTTCTCAGCGCGTTCGCATCAACGCGCGGCCGCGGCGCAGAAAAATGGCCTGTTCGCCGAAGAGATCGTGCCTGTTGAGGTGCCGCAGCGTCGTGGTGACCCGATCGTGTTCGCCGACGACGAAGGCATTCGAGCCGACACTACGACCGAGTCGCTCGGACGCCTGCGCCCCGCGTTCAGCAAGGACGGCACGATCACGGCTGGTTCAGCCTCCCAGATCTCCGACGGTGCGGCGGCAGTTGTCGTCATGAGCAAAGCGAAGGCTGAGCAACTGGGCCTCGACTGGCTTGCCGAGATCGGTGCCCACGGCATCGTGGCCGGCCCAGACACCTCGCTGCACGAGCAGCCCTCCAACGCCATCAAGAAGGCTCTCAGCCGCGAAGGGCTTACCGTTGACGATCTCGATGTGGTCGAGATCAACGAAGCCTTCGCCGCCGTCGGCATCGTGTCGACTCGTGAGCTCGGCATCTCTGAAGACAAGGTGAATCCGAACGGTGGCGCGATCGCGCTCGGGCACCCCATCGGGATGAGTGGTGCCCGCTTGGCGCTGACGTTGGCCTACGAGCTCAAGCGTCGCGGCGGTGGCATCGGTGCAGCTGCGCTCTGCGGCGGTGGCGGTCAAGGCGACGCCCTGATCTTGCGAGTTCCCGCCTGAGCCGGTCGCCGGTCGCAGACCCGGCGGTCCTGGTGGCGGGCGCGCGAGACGGAGACACCAGGGCAGTTGCGCGGCTGATCTCGCTGGTCGAAGACCAGTCACCGCTGCTCGCTGAGTTGGCTCGGCAGTTGGCCCCCTTCACGGGCCGAGCTCACGTCGTGGGGCTCACGGGGTCGCCAGGCGTTGGCAAGTCCACGACGACGTCCGCGCTGGTGACGGCGCTCCGCGCGTCGGATAGACGCGTCGGTGTGTTGGCAGTTGACCCGTCGTCGCCGTTCACCGGGGGAGCGTTGCTGGGCGACCGCGTCCGCATGCAAGAGCACGCCACCGACGCGGGCGTCTTCATCCGGTCCATGGCGACGCGCGGGCATCTTGGCGGGCTCGCGGCGGCCGCGCCTCAGGCGGTGCGGGTGCTCGACGCGGCCGGCTGTGACGTCGTGCTAATCGAGACGGTCGGGGTTGGGCAGTCAGAGGTCGAGGTGGCCGGGCTGGCTGACACCACGGTGGTGCTGTTGGCGCCAGGCATGGGCGACGCGATTCAAGCGGCGAAGGCCGGAATCCTCGAGATCGGCAACGTGTACTGCGTGAACAAGGCCGATCGTGACGGGGCTGACGTCACGGCCCGCGAGCTGCGCACCATGCTCGCTATCGGCCGCAACGTGGAACGGGATGAGGCGGCGGCATGGCGCCCGCCCATCCTCAAGACCATCGCTTCGCGATCGGAGGGGATCGGTGAGCTCCTCGACGAGATCGATCGGCACCGTGCATTTCTTGTCGACCACGGTGAGCTCGACCACCGTCGCCGGCTACGCGCCAAGGCCGAGATCGAGGCCCTGGTCGTTGCCGGCGTCCGCGCCCGTCTCGTCCGCGGTGAATCGGCAGCCGATCTCGACCAACTCGCCGCTGACGTGGTCTCCGGAGTCACTGACCCCTACTCAGCGGCAGCCACCCTCACTCCGTAGCCCCACTCAACCCGGCGGGTGCAACGTCACGTTGCGTCCCTATGACGTAGCCAACGCCGTCATCACGCGGCGGACTTGCGCGCTCCAGACGCGGGGATGACGCGAATCTGCGGTGCCGGTCGGCTGGCGTTCGCGGCACGGGTGGCACGGATGACCTCGACGACCTCCGCTGGATCAGATCGCATCGTGACTGGCAAGATTCGCTCAGCGGCGATCCCATGCCGGTTGTAGACGCTATGCCTGCTCCACGTTTTCTCAAACTTCTTGTAGTCCGTGAAGTGGTGTTCGCGGGAGTCGACTTCCAGTGCAAGCCCGACGTCCTCGTAGTAGCCATCCGGTTCGGCGATGAACTCGCCGGACAGTGTCTCAAGCCTGGGATTCCAATGTGGCTCGGGCAGATCACTCCGGAGAACGATGTCGCGCAATCTTGCCTCCTGGACTGATCGCACGCCCGCCTTGGCGTCACCGATCACATCTCTGAGAGGCGCCGTCCAGCGTCGTTGACCAGTTCGGAGCTCGTAGACAACGTCGTCAATGTGCACCATCTTTCGTTGCACCGCCTCCAGCAGGAAGGCGCGGATGGCGAACTTGTCGTGGTGGCGTCTTGCGGTGTCGAAGATCGCCCGAGGCAGCGGGGCCAGCGGATATCCGTTGGCCGCAAGAGGCTCCGGAAGGCGTTCGGTTCGTTCGATGATCACGAAGTTGGCGGACTTCAGTTGTTGACGCATCGGCACCAGTAAATGAACGGGGAGTTGGTCGGTCGTCTGCGGCAGATTCCGCAGGTGGTGGAAGTGCAGCGCGAGCCCACCGGTGAGGCGGGCGTCAAGGCCGGCGTATTGGAGCCCGGCGCTGATGCGCTCATCGACCGTTGGCGTGCCTCCATGAACGAGATAGGTGCCGGGGAGAAGCCGCTGCCACCTTCCACCGGTGCGCGTCCACCGGCTGACCGTGGCATTCGACATGCCCAGCTGCCTGAGCTGGCGATACGTGACGATGCCACCTTGGCTACGGGCGACGTCATCGACGGCGTTGAGATCGAACTGTCGTGGGTGTGCCATGGGTCAACGGTGGCCCGAATCCGCGTCGAGCGAGAGCTTTGGACGTGATCTGTGGATAGGCCGATCGAATGACTATGCCGTTGACTACGTCATAGGGACGCAACGTGACGTTGCACCCGGGGTTGGGGTTAGGACCAGGCGGCAGTGTCTTGAGTGAGCGAGGTCACCGATGAAGGGAGATCGCCGCTGGCGATCTGTTCCAGGGTGACGTGGTCGAGGACGCCGCGAAGGGCGGCTCTCGTGGCGATCCACACCTCGCGGAGGTGCTCGGCCGCCCCGTCGTAGTCGGCGTTCTCTGGGCGGTCACCGCGGATGTCCGCAAGCGGGCCGTCCAAGGCGCGCACCACATCGGCGACGGTGATGTCCGACGCCGCTCTGGCCAAGCGGTAGCCCCCCTCGGCTCCGCGTTGACTCGCGATGATCCCGGCCTGACGCAGTTGACGCAGAATCCCCTCGAGGAACCGAGCCGGAATCGCCTGCTCGGACGCCAGATGGTCGCCTTTGATGAGGCCGCCGTTCTCGCCGGACTCACGCGCGATCACCAGCAGCGCCCGCATCGCGTAGTCGACCTTGGCAGACACATGCATACCGCCATTGTCGCGCGCCAACACTTGCTGTGGCCACGCCGGGTCTTCGCGCAGCCGTTAGCCTGAGCAAAGACGGGCCCAGTACGGCCTCGTCAGGGAGGAGGGTCATGGACCGAGACGACATCACCCGCGGCCGCCAAAGATTCGCTGAGCGCTGGACGGCGATGAGAGGCGCCCAGCCCGCCAACGATACGCAGAACACGCTGTCCGGGTCGCCGGTCGAGCCCGTCTACGGTCCTGATCCTGCCAGCCCGGACGCCGCAGCCGACTTCGATCGGATCGGCTGGCCCGGCGAGTACCCGTTCACCCGCGGTATCTACACGACCGGCTACCGCGGCAAGCCGTGGACCATGCGACAGTTCGCCGGCTTCGGCTCAGCAGCCGATACCAACGCGCGCTTCCAACGGCTGCTCCAAAGTGGCAGCGACGGGATCAGCATCGCCTTCGACATGCCTACCCTGATGGGCCTGGACTCCGACCACTCGCGGTCCATGGGCGAAGTCGGTCATTGCGGAGTCGCCATCGACTCGGCGCAGGACATGGAACGCCTACTGGCTGAGATACCACTCGACGCCGTCACCACGTCGATGACGATCAGTGGCCCCGCTGTGCCTCTGTTCTGCACGTATGTCGTGGCGGCAGAACGGGCCGGTGTCGAAGCCTCTGCTCTTGGCGGCACGTTGCAAACCGACATTTTCAAGGAGTACATCGCGCAGAAGGAGTGGATCTTTCCTCCTGAACCTCATCTGCGGCTCATCGGCGACTTGATGGAGTGGACGCAGCTCCATATGCCCCGCTACCACCCCCTCAGCATCAGCGGCTACCACATCCGCGAAGCTGGATCGACTGCGGCGCAAGAGCTGGCCTTCACGTTGGCTGACGGTTTCGGCTACGTCGAGCTCGGCACGTCGCGCGGCCTCGCCGTAGATGACTTCGCACCCCGCCTCAGCTTCTTCTTCGACGCCCACATCGACTTCTTCGAAGAGATCGCCAAGTTCCGCGCTGCTCGACGCATCTGGGCTCGCTGGATGCGTGATCGCTACGGAGCCACGACCGACCGCGCCCAGTGGCTGCGCTTTCACACGCAGACCGCTGGAGTCTCGCTGACCGCGCAACAGCCCCAGAACAACGTGGTGCGTACGGCGATCGAGGCGCTTGCCGCGGTGCTGGGTGGTACGAACTCCTTGCACACCAATGCTCTAGACGAAGTGCTCGCACTGCCCAGCGAGGAGGCAGCAGAGGTTGCCCTGCGCACGCAACAAGTCATCCTCGAAGAGACCGGTGTCGCGTCCGTCATCGACCCACTTGGCGGGTCGTGGTTCGTCGAGGCCTCGACTGACCGCATCGAGGCCGAAGCTGAGGCGCTCCTCGCCGAGATCGAGTCCCTTGGCGATGACGCGACGATGACCTCTGGCATCGTCGCGGGGATCGAGTCCGGATGGTTCACCAGTCGCATCGCCGACGCCGCAGACGACTTCCAGCACAGCGTCGACTCCGGTCTGCGGCGGGTGGTGGGCGTCAACGCCTATACCGACTCAGTGGCCCAGCCGCTGCAGGTGCTGCGCATCACCGAAGAGGTCGAGACAGATCAGGTCGAGCGGCTGCGTCGCCGCCGCGACGGCAGAGACAGCGCCCTGGTGCATCAGCGCCTCGGCGATCTGGCCGATGCAGCGCGAGGCACAGCCAACCTCGTCCCCCTAATGCTGGACGCCGTTCGGGCTGAGGCGACGATCGGCGAGATGTGCGACTCGCTGCTCACGGTGTTCGGCCGGTATACCGAACCACCGGACTTCTGAGGCGTGCGCCAGAATGGGGTCATGACTGCAATTCCTGGCCCTCCTGGCGCTGCTGGCTTCAATCCGTACGGCGCCATAGACCTGGCAGCCCTCGCCCAACAGCGTGAAGCCCGGGAGAAGGCCGAGTTGGCGCGAGAGAAGCGCGCGGCCGACGGCACCGCACTGACTCAGGACGTCGTCACCGTCCTCGACGTCACCGAGGCCACATTCCAGACCGATGTGTTGGAGCGGTCGATGGCAGTGCCGGTCGTCATCGACTTCTGGGCGGAGTGGTGCGGGCCATGCAAACAGCTCTCACCAGTCCTCGAGCGACTCGCAGAGCGAGATGCCGGTTCTTGGGTACTGGCCAAGGTGGACGTCGATGCCAATCCCCAGTTGTCTGCCGCTGCCCAGGTGCAGAGCATCCCCACGACGTTGGTGGTCTGGCAGGGGCAAGTGATCCCTGGGTTCACCGGCGCTCTCCCCGAAGCTCAGGTACGCGACTTCCTCGACCAGGTGGTTGCGCTAGGGGGAGCGGCACCGACCGGTGATCAAGACCCCGACGCGGAAGCAGACGACGAGGCGCCTGAGGATCCGGCTCTGGTGGCTGCCGACGATGCGCTGGCGCGTGACGATCTGGACGCGGCTGAAGCCGCATATCGCGAGATCCTCGCCACTCAGCCGGACCACGCAGAGGCGCGGCAAGGCTTGGGCAGCCTTACCCTGCTCCGGCGGACCGAAGGCGCCGATCCGGCTGCTGCCAGAGCGGCAGCCGATGGCACTGACGACGTGGCGGCACACACGTTGGCTGCTGACTGTGAGCTGCTCGCCGGCGACGTCGAAGCGTGCTTTTCACGCCTGATCGCTCTCATTCAGCGCACGAGTGACACTGACCGGGAAGCGGCCAAGCAGCACCTGTTGGAACTGCTGGAACTGGTCGGCAACGACGACCCGCGCGTGCTCGCAGCGCGCCGACAACTGGCAAGCGCACTCTTTTAGCGCCCCCGACTGGGCGGCCTGAACACCGAATCTGGCAGCCCAATATTCACCCGTTTGGACGCCGCCTTCCCCCAGGCGGAGTAGTCAGCGATCGCGCCTCCCGCCGAAGACCGGAATGTAGGTCTTGTCGAGGAGGATGTTCATGGGCTCGCATGCAATGCGATCGGTCGCGCTGATGGCGATCGCCGTCGGGGTGACGTTCGGTCTTTCCGCACCGCTGACTCCGAACAACTCCGCCGATGCGGCCGGCAGCGACTTCGAGGTGGGTAACTGGAGCGACCCCACCGGCAAGCAGCACCGGATCCGTTGGAACCCCTGCCAGACCGCGGTCACTTACGCGGTCAACCCGCAGATGGCAGGCAACACTTCGGCGGCTCGCGCGTCTGCGGTTGCTGACGTGCAGACAGCCGTTCGCCGGGTGTCGAAACGCACGGGAATCCCCTTCGCGTACACCGGTCGCACCGCTGAAATCCCGAACGAGCCGAAAGGCAACGAGACGTGGTCGTCGCGACAGCGGGCAGCGGAGATCGTCATTGCTTGGGTGGATCAGTCGAGGCCAAAATACCGCTCCAACTTGCTGACGAACAGCGGCTCTGGCTACGGATCTGGTGTCGGTGGCTGGATGATGCGCATGTGGTCCCAGCCCGACGGCAAGTGGCAGGCAGCGATCGGCCGCGGCTTCGTGGTGTTGAACGCTGGGCACAACAGCATTTACAAGGCTGGATTCGGCACGGGTGTGACGCGCGGGGCTCTGCTGCTTCACGAGATCGGCCATGCAGTCGGTCTTGGCCACGTGGGGACCACCAAGGAAATCATGTACCCGACGATGCTGTCGCGAGAGCTGAGTCGCTACAAGGACGGCGACCGAACGGGGCTCAAGCGGGTGGGTCGCCCCCTCGGCTGCATTCCAGGCGCCACAAGTGCGTGGCCCCAGATCTAGGACCCGCTACCCGCTCGAAGGCTTAGCCACACCCACGTCAGCTCTCGCCGACGACTGCTCCCACCAACCCCAGCGGTGGAGAGCCCAGGTTCATCAGCGCGTCGTGGAACCGGCGAAGTGAGAACTCTGTGCCCCATTGACGTTGCGCGTCAGCGCGTGCGTCGAGGATCGCCCATTTGCCCCAGGTGTAGACGCCGTAAGCAGGATCGAAGGTGCCTCGTTGCGCCTCTGACCGCGCGGTCGCCTCAGGGATCAAGGCATCGGTCATGAAGCGCTCGGTGGCTTCGCTGACGTTCATGGCTCCGGTGTGCAGCCCGATAGCGCAGGTCAACCGGGTAACTCGCACGAGGGCCTCGAGCGCGACGCCGAGCTGGAAACGCGGGTCGTCGGACCGGAATCCTTCGTCGAGCATCAGCTCT
>JBDTTS010000067.1:0-9799 GCA_039930525.1 Actinomycetes bacterium
CTGGTTGAGCCCCAGGGCCCGCGCAGCGGCGCGCTGGCTGGGGTGAACGGACTCAAGCCCGGCCCGAAGAACCTCAGCGACGTAGGCCGTGTAGGACACGACGAGTGCCAACCATGCCCAGAACAACGGGGAGTCAGGCATGCCTTGCAGGTTCAGGGCCGGCATCCCGAAACCGAACATGAAGATGAGCAAGATGGTTGGTATGCCTCGGACGACGTCGGCATAGGCGATCGACAGGATGCGCAGCGGCGTAAAGATCGGTGCGGTAAGTCCACGCAGGACGGCGAGCAGAAGCCCGATGATCAAGATCACCGGTTCAGCGGTGACGAACAACAGGACGGTCAGCCGCAGACCCTTGACGATGTCTGGCAAGACCTCGCGCGCATAGTCGACATCGAAGAAGGATTCCTTGACGGCCGGCCATCCTGGCGACGAGACGATGACGATCGCCAGAACGCCCAGAACGACGACCGTGCTGACCGTCGAGACCGCCATGTTGCGACGACGGCGCTTCGAAATCGCCGCGAGTCGCGCAGGATCATGAACCGGCGCAGAGGCGGCGGTGCTTGTCACGGCAAGAGGGGTGTCGCCGGTCAGCTAAGAACCGGGGCCTTGGTGTACTCAGTCATCCACTGATCGGTGATAGCCGCCAGCTCACCAGACTCGGTGAGCGATGCCAGCGCCTGGTTCGCGCAGTTGACCAGTGCATTGTCCTTCTGCAGCACCATGCCCCACGTGTCTGCCGCCTGGTCTTGCGGCAGCTGACCAACGACGACGCCGGGTACCTCAACGGCACTGAGGTAGAGCGTGGTCGGAAGGTCGGTAACGATCGCGTCGATCGTCCCGTTGTCCAGCGCCTGCGTCGAGGCGGTGGTGTCGTCGAAGACAGCGACTTCCTGAGTGGGAGCGATCTGGTTCTCGACCTGCTCGAGGGCGGTTGTTCCGATCTGCACGCCGATCTTGGCGTCCTGCAGCTCAGCGAGCGTGGTGGCGTCGGCAAACGCGCTGTCCTTGAGGACCAGCACGGCGTTGGCCGCCTCGTAGTAGGGATCGGTGAACGAGACGGCCTTCTCACGCTTCGGGGTGATCGAGATCTGGTTGAGCGCGACGTCGTAGTCCTTGTCGCCTGGAGCGAAGAGTTGGCTGAACCCCGCAAATGTCCACGTCACTTGGTCTTCGGTAAAGCCCATCTCCTGCGCCACGGCATAGGCCACAGCAGATTCGAAGCCCTTGCCGTTCTCTGGCTTGTTGCCAATCACGTACGGCGGAAACGCCGGGTCAGAGGTGCCAACGGTGAGGCTGCCGTCAGCGACCGTCGTGATGTCGGCACAGGCGTCTTCAGTGGTGGCCGTTGCTGCTGGCTCGCTCTCTTCCTGAGCGCACGACGAAAGCACCAGGGCCACAGCAGCCGAGGCCGCGATCACGACGGCAGAGCGGAAAGGTGAACGGGCGGTGCGCATGGGGCCTCCGGGGCTCGTGAGCGGGGGTGTCCCCCACCGACATGCAGGTGAACGTGGCCTGAAGCCTAGCGCCGGGCGACGGCCCATGTGCGCAGGGTGTCGATTCGCTGCTGGATCTCGTCGGCGTCGGCCAGGGCTATCAGCGGCCCGCCGCAGGAAGACCGCAGATCACCATGAATCACCCCGTGGGGCTGCCCCGTTCGGTGATGCCACGCTGAGACGAGGCCGCTCAGTTCACGGCGAAGATCAGCTACCGCCCGGTACTGGGCAGCATGCGGAGCCGGGGCTCTCGTGATCGTCTTGGCCTGCTTGGCTTGTCGCTCCTTGAGAAGTACCGCCACTTGATCGGGTTCGAGCAGCCCAGGAAGTCCGAGGTAGTCGTGCTCTTCGGCTGACCCAGCCGCGGTCATGTGTCCGAACTCTCCGCCGTCGAAGACCACTCGATCGAAGTGGGCTGCCGACTCCAGCGCCTCGAATGTGCCATCGGGCAGTCCCTGCTCGGTCTGCTCGGCAGCAGCCTGCTCAAGCAGCTCACGCTCGGCCGCAAAGAGATCTGCTTCATCGGTGATCACCCGACCCAAGACGTGATCACGTTCTTCCTCCATCATCGCCGCGTGCTGAAGGAGTGAAGGAATACTCGGAAGGAAGATCGACGCCGTCTCACCGCGCCGGCGTGCGCGCACGAAGCGTCCAACTGCCTGCGCAAAGAACAACGGGGTGGTCGTGGTGGTGGCATAGACACCGACCGCCAGTCGTGGGATGTCGACACCTTCGCTGACCATTCGTACGGCCACCAGCCAACGCGCAGAAGAAGTGGCGAACTTCTCAATCACCGCACTGGCCTTGGGATCGTCAGACAGGACCGTCGGCACCTTTTCGCCACAGATCTTGCTCAGCATTCGCGCGTAGACGCGGGCGTTTGCGTGATCGGTGGCGATCACGAGTCCCCCGGCGTCTGGCATTCCCCGGCGTACCTCGGTGAGCCTCTGGTCAGCTGCCGTCAGAACCGACCCGACCCACTCACCCTTGGGATCGAGAGCAGTACGCAGCGCCTGAGCGGTTGCCTCTGGCCCCATGTCTTCGCCGAGTCGGGCCGCGACCTCGTCGCCGGCGCGGGTACGCCACCGCATCTCACCGGAGTAGGCGAGAAAAAGGACAGGGCGCACGACACCATCGCGAAGAGCGTCGGCATAGCCATACGAGTGGTCGGACCCGCTACGGGGCAACCCGTCACCGTCTGGCGCGTAGCGGACGAAAGGGATGGCATTGATGTCGGACCGGAACGGCGTTCCCGTGAGGGCAAGTCGGTGGGCTGCCGGCTCGAACGCCTCGCGCACGGCGCTGCCCCACGACATTGCGTCACCTGCGTGATGGATCTCGTCGAGGATCACCAGCGTCTTGCGGTTCTCGGTGCGTGCCCGGTGCAGCATCGGATGTGACGCCACCTGTGCATAGGTCACGACGACCCCATCGAAGGCTTGACCGGTGGCTCCCTGTGCGTTGGTGAATCGGGGATCCAGCCGGACGCCCAGCTTGGTGGCGGCGTCCGCCCACTGCTGTTTGAGATGCTCCGTGGGAGCAACCACCGTGACGGCCCGAATTCTCTTGGACGCAAGAAGTTCTGCCGCTATCTGCAGGGCGAACGTCGTCTTTCCTGCACCTGGGGTGGCCACTGCCAAAAAGTCTCGCGGACGCTCGGTCATCCACTGATCGAGGGCAGTGCGCTGCCACGTGCGCAATGGCACATTCGAGCGAATGGGGGTGTCGGCGATTGTCACGGGGGCCTGAGCCTAAGCCTTGATATCGACGCCGCCGAGCGCGACGCGCGGAGCGCACACCGCGCCGACCACCGCGATGGCCGTCATGACGAGGAATATCGTCAGATAGACGCCGCCATCCTGTCCGGCACGCACGTGCGAGGTGGCGAAGATGACCCCACCAAGGCCGGTGGCCAAGATGACCCCGAGCGAGTCAGAGATCTGTAGGGCGGCTGAGTTCACACCCTGCTTCTTTGGCGGCGACAGCTGAAGCACGAGCACGCCCAGCGAGCCGTAGAGGATGCCCATTCCGAAGGCGCCGATCGCCCACGTGAGGGCGATCACCTGCCACGGCACCGCTTCAAAGGTGACCATCGTCGAGAGCGCGATCCCCGCTGTCGTGAACACCGCTCCGATGACGACGAGGCGATCCCGCGTGATCGAAAGACCAGGGCGTCCCTGCAACCAGCTACCGATGAACCATCCGACTGCGGCACCCGACAGCGCACCACCGGCGAAGACTGAGGAGAGGCCGCGCTCGTTGACCAGCATGAGGGGGATGAACCATTCGGCGCCGAAGAAGGCACCGGCGAAGATCCCACGGATCAGCACGACCGTGGGGAGTCCCCGCCACGCCCTGAGCGTGCCCTGCGGCAGCAGCCGGGGCACCGCGTAGACCATCAGCACCAGAGCCACTGGCGCCAACACCAGAGACGAGGCGTCAAGACGCTGCCCGGCGATCTGCAGCAGAACGACCCCAACCGCCGCCAGCAAGGCCAGCCGCTTGCGCCCCGGAGTAGGAACTGCGTCGGGATCGGGGTCGACGTGCATCGCCTGCAAGCGCGGGACGAGGATCACGCCCACCGGGATCAGCAGAATCAGGACACCGAAGAAGACCCACCGCCACCCGAAGGTATCGGTGACGGCCCCCGCGACGAGCGGACCAACGATTCCGGGAACGATCCACGCCCCGGACAGCGCCGTAAAAACACGCGGCCGAAGGTTCTCGGGATACGCACGTCCGATAACGACGTACAGGGCCACGATCGCCGCGCCAAAGCCCAGCCCCTGGAAGGCGCGACCGAGCAGCAGCACCGGCATCGTCGGCGCGAACCCGCAGACCAACGTGCCGATCACAAAGGCCACAAGGCCTGCCGTCAGCGGTGGTACCGGGCCACGTCGATCGGCCCACCCACCAGCTGCGGCCATCGCGTAAAGCCCCGCAGCGGTGACGGCTGTGGCGCCCCACGCGTATAGCGACAAGCCGTCGAGCTCTCGGGCTGCCGTTGGCATCGCCGTGATGACGCCCATCGCCTCGAAGGCGACAATGGTCATGATCGATATGATCCCGAGTGTCAGCACCCGGAACTCAGGGCCGAAGATGCTGCCGACCGGGGGCGGCATCGCACCGACTGCCGAATCTGCCTCGCCTCCCTGAGCAGGCTCAGGGTCGGGCGAGGTGGTCACCTCACCAGAGTAAGCGTGACCTCAGACATTCACCCGCCGGACCTGAAGGTGGCCCATTGGCTCGACATCCGAGCTGACTGCCCGGCGCTGAATCGATCCATGCAGGCGTCGTCGCTGTAGTCCATGAAGTTGTCGATCGGGTCGGCACCGGGTGCCTTGCAGGTATCGCGCCCCGCGGGGCAACCGAAGGCTGGCGACTTCTCGGCAGGGGTGTCGTCGACAAGGTCGTTCTTCGGCTGACAACCGCCCTGGAACGTGTGGTAGAGCCCCAGCCAGTGCCCGACCTCGTGCGTCCCAGTGTCGCCGCGGTTGTAGGGCGCAGCGCTACCACCGGGCATCGAGTCGGTCAGCAACACGACTCCGTCGTTCGTCGGGTTGGCGCCGTACTGCTGTGGAAAGGTCGCCCAGCCCAGCAGATCGCCACCGATGTCGGCCGCATAGATATTGAGCGTGCCAGCGCCGCCTACTCGAAGCTCAGATTTCGCCGCTTGTTCCGCAGCGCTCCCGTAGCCCATGGTCGCCCAATCACTGTTCACGACGAACCGGGTCTGCACCAGAGCGAACCGGAACGGTGATTTCGTGGCATCTACGGCGCTGCGTCCGGAGTAGGAACGGTTGAGAACGCGGATCTGACGCACTGACTGCTTCTCACGTTTGGTCTGCTGGTCGGCCGTGAGCGGGGCGGCACTGATGACGTTGATGTACGTGGGGATGCGCACTGATCCGGCGGCCAGGCGCGCCTGCACAGTCGGCACCTCAGGCAGACGTTCGGTATGCGGGTCGACGCGCACACCGCCATTCGACCGAGTGACACCGGCCGGTATCGCTGGCTCGAAGCACTCGGCGGACGCAGTGAGCGTCGCCCCCGTGCCGACCGGTGCAATTGCGGCGGTGCTGGCGGCCAGCAGGGCGAAGGACGCCACGAGGCCGGCGCGCGCACCCCACCTGTTGAACGAACGAGCATGACGCGACATCTAGGCCTCCCGAGCGGTTCCGGTCAGCATGTCGTTGACCAGTCCTCGGCGTCCCCCGTCGTGACCCTTTTGTGACGTGGGTGGGTGGGTGGGGATGCCTACTCTGAACTTCCGTCGCCGCCACTACCGCCAGGCAGGCCGTTGAAGATCTTCAGGCAGTCGGGGCAGACGGGAAACCTCTGCGGGTCACGGTTGGGGATCCACACCTTGCCGCAGAGGGCGATCACCGCGCTCCCGGTGACGGCACTCTCCATGATCTTGTCCTTCTGGACGTAGTGAGCGAAGCGCTCGTGATCACCTGGTTCGGTCTCAGCGGGCTCGACGCGCTCTTCAAGAAGGGTGCCGAGACCACCGTCGTCGGGTGTCGGGCTGAGCGGGTCTGTCGTCACGCGACGATTCTAGACATCAGTTGAGCGACGGGTCGTCAGGGAAGGTGGCGACCATGGCCAAGCGGGGGGGCTGTCTGCGCAGGACGCGCTCCCATAGCCGCTCCGGATCCTCGTCGGACAGGTCAACCGGGTCGACAGGCACCACGAACCATGAGCCTTCGTCGATCTCGGCCTCAAGCTGGCCAGAACCCCATCCCGAGTAACCAGCGAACACGCGCATCGACGTCACCTCGCCGGCAACGAGCTCAGCCGGGGTGTCGAGATCGACCAGACCGATTCCGCCGTAGACGTGTCGAAAGCCCAACGGCTCCCCCTCCTCGCCCTTGCCGTCGACGCGGGCTGCAAGTGCTAGGGCGCTGTCGCGCGCCACTGGCCCGCCCTGGAAAACCACCTGCGGCGGCGTGGCATACAGGTGCCAATCGGGCAGGATCTCGCTGACGTCAGTGGTCGACGGCCGGTTCAGCACAACCCCGAGCGCGCCGCTCTCGTCATGGTCAACGAGCAGTACCACGGTGCGAGCGAAGTGCGGATCGCCGAGCGCTGGCGACGCGACCAGCAGGCGACCGGTCAACGACTGCTCGACCCAGGCCTCGTTGACGCTCGGTTCGTCCACAACACCATCCTCACCCAAATGGGGCGCCGGCTCCAGCGTTTGGAGTCAGTCAGGCCGCTTCCAACGCATCCAGCGCAGCCCGCAGCCGGGTGGTGGCCTCGGATGCGACCGCGTCCAACGTGTCGTCGCCGGCGACGCTCATCATGCCGATCGGATCGACCGCCTCCACGAGGACCTCGTCGCCGTCCTGTCGGACGACGACGTTGCAGGGCAGCAGCACACCAATCGAGGCGTGGGCAGTGATGGCCTGGTGGGCCAGCGGCGGGTTGCACGCGCCCAAGATAAGGAATGAACCGACGTCCTTGCCGAGTTTGGTCTTCATAGTGGCTTGCACATCGATCTCAGTAAGGACGCCGAAACCTTGCTCAGCGAGCGCGCTTCGGGTCGCCGAAACGGCTTCATCGAAGGGCAAGGTGACGTGAGTCTTCAGTGAGATGTTCATGAAATAATACCCTAGGGGGTATTGTTGAACCGAGCAACTGCACCACATCCGACCAGTTCGAGCTATGAGGAGCCCCGGTGTCCACCCTGACCCTGACCAAGGACAACTTCGCCGAAACGATTGGCGAGAACACCATTGTCTTCATCGACTTCTGGGCAGCCTGGTGTGGCCCCTGCCGCGCGTTCGGCCCCGTCTTCGAAAGCGCCAGCGAGGCACACGGCGATGTCGTGTTCGCCAAGGTCGACACCGAAGACCAACAAGAGCTGGCTGGCATGTTCGGCATCACCTCGATCCCCACACTCGTCGCGTTCCGCGAGAAGGTCATGGTCTACGGCGAGGCTGGCGCTCTGCCCGCCCCCGAGCTCGAGAAAGTTCTCGCCTCCGTCAAAGCGCTCGACATGGAAGACGTCCATAAGAAGGTGGCCGAGCAGCAGGCAGAGAAGCAGCCAACCGACGCGCAGTAAGCACGCGAGACTTCTGCCCAGGAAACGCCTGGGTTGCTGACGCGTTGTCATCCATCGGCACCTCGACCCCGTAGGCTCCCTCGCAATCGAGGGAGGCTCCATGGTGTTTCGCGTCGAGTCCGAAGTCGGACAGCTTCAACAGGTGATCGTGCACCGCCCGGGTCTTGAGCTGGCGCGTCTCACCCCCAGCAACGTTCACGACCTGCTCTTCGACGACGTCCTCTGGAAGGAACGGGCAGTCGACGAGCACGACGCGTTCACCCAGTCGCTGCGTCAGCGCGGAGCACAGGTGCACTACTTCAACGAGCTGCTCGGCCAGTCCCTTCAGCAAGAGGCCGCTCGCGAGTTCCTTCTTGAGCGCGTCGTTCACGAAGAGACGATGGGACCGACCCTGGTCAAGCCGCTGCGCAAGCTGATCGCCGACACCGAGCCGCAAGACCTAGCCGACTTCATGATCGGCGGCATCCTCAAAAAGGATCTGCCGGCCCCTGAGTGGCCGAGTTTGCTATGGCGGCTGCTCGACGACGAAGACTTCGTGCTCGCGCCACTGCCGAATCACCTCTTCCAGCGCGACAACTCAGCGTGGGTCTACGGGGGTGTGTCGGTAAACCCGATGGCAAAGGCGGCCCGCAAGCGCGAAGCGATTCACTCGCGGTTGATCTACCGATTCCACCCGATGTTCGCCGCAGCCAAGGACGACATCGTCGTGTACTTCGGCGACGACGACGAAGTGCACGATCCGGCGACCTGCGAGGGTGGTGACATCCTGGTCATCGGTAACGGTGCGGTCATGATCGGTCTCAGCGAGCGCACGACGCCACAAGGCGCCGAGATCTTGGCCCAGAACTACTTCCGCCGTAGCGCAGGAGCCGTCAACCGGGTGATCGCCGTTGAACTCCCCAAGACCCGGGCGTTCATGCACCTCGACACCGCAATGACCATGCTCGATGCCACCTCGTTCATCACGTACCCCTACCTGCCCGAGGCGATGCGCAGCTACACGATCACCCCTGGCGAAGACGGGGCGATGACCATCTCGCAGAACGACGACCTCTGGACCGCAGTGGCTGAGGCTCTCGAGATCGACCAGGTTCGCGTCCTCTCGGTGACCCAAGACATCCGAGCCGCCGAGCGCGAGCAGTGGGACGACGGCAACAACTTCTTGGCCATCTCACCCGGTGTCGTCGTCGGCTACGAACGCAACACCACGACCAACCGTTACCTCGAAGAGCATGGCATCGAGGTCATCGCCTCAGCCGGAAGCGAGCTCGGTCGCGGCCGAGGCGGTCCGCGTTGCATGACGTGCCCGATCGAACGTGGACCCGCCTAGCTGGAGAAGGTGGAGCAAAGGGTGACCATCAGTGCGACGACGGCCACAGCTCCAAGAAGGCGGGTAAGGGGTTGATACCCGCGACCCACGACGACCTCCGACACGGCGAGGACGGCCCCGAAACTCGCCATCAACAAGACGGCGTTAACCGGCCCAAAAGGGAGATACGAATACCTGGTCAGCAAAGCGAACGCGAGAATCGTGTAAAGCACTGGTGATGCAAGGGCCAAGAGTGTGGCGCCCGGCACCCGGCTGAACCACAGGACTGGGCCGGGGATCAACAGCGCGGTGAGAAAGACTCCGAAAAGGAAGCCGCCTTCGGGTTCTGTGCACTCCGAGAACGTTCCGCAGTTCATGAACGATTCCTCCGAGGCGACCTGATAACGCAGGTACAGAAGCGAGGTCACAAGACCCAGAAATGCACCAACGCCTGCGGCTGTCGCCCGACTCTTCGTGTGCGTCACGGCGACCCGCCGGACGCTGAGGAAGACGGTGCCTGCTCTGTCACGCAGTGAGTATTACAGAGCAAGCACCGGCAACTTCACTAGTTCTGCTGAGCCGCATCCAGGCGAGCGCGCAGCGCGGCGAGCTGGTTGTTCAGCGCCGCTGGAACGTGACTGCCGAACTTGGCGAAGTACTGCTCGGTGAGCTCGGCCTCGTCGATCCAGTTCTTCGGCTCGACGGCAAAGAGCTCGGCGACCTGCTCGTCGGACAGGCCCAGCCCGTCGAGGTTCATCGAGCCTTCTGCAGGCAGCTTGCCGATCGGCGTCTCGATGGCGTCGGCATCACCGTCGAGACGGCGAATGATCCAGTCGAGGACGCGGCTGTTCTCGCCGAATCCTGGCCAGAGGAACTTGCCGGCGGCGTCCTTGCGGAACCAGTTGACCTGGTAGATGCGCGGCA
>JBDTTS010000068.1:0-9794 GCA_039930525.1 Actinomycetes bacterium
AGACCGGGGCGATATCTCTGCATGTCCCCCATCAGTCCTCGTTCCAACCAGATCACCGTTGACGCACCGATCGTTCGAGCAAGCTCGTCCTCGACATGGCTCCTGGTCCACCCTGGATTGCGACGATCGTGCAGCTGCACCGTCTCGGTGATGATCACTGTTCCCTCACCGTCGACGCAGATACCGCCGCCCTCGTTGACTAGCTTGCTGTCGAGCACCGGTACCTTGGCGAGCTCGGCAACGGTCGCTGCCATCTCGGCGTCTCGTGAGTGCTCCTGAATGCCGCCCCAGGCGTTGAACACCCAGTCCACGGCGGCGAGCGAACCGTCGCTCTCGTCGACGACGAACGTCGGCCCATTGTCTCGAAACCAACCGTCGTCTAGATCAGCGGGAACGAGGGTGACATCTCCCTCGGTCTGTTCCCGCGCCGACTCCTCGTCACCCGGGTCGATGAGCAGTGAAACTGGTTCGAAGCCGGCCACTGCGTTGGCCGTGGCAATCCACGCGTCACGGGCCGAAGGGTCTTGCTGCGCAATGAAACCTCGGGGCGGCGGAAGCGCCATCCACGTTCTCGCGTGACGCTCCCACTCAGCTGGCATCAGAAACGTCACGGGGCTCCCTCAGATCGACGATGGACATCGGTGAAACCACAGATCAGTGCTGTGGCGGGAACGGCGGCTTGAGTGGCTTTAAGACATTGGGGAAACGTCGCAGGTAGTTCTGGTGTTCTGGTCCGTTCGCCCAGAACACTCCTGCTGGAGTCACCTTGGTCACAGTTTTTCCGAGCCAATGCTCCGCCGCGTCGACGTCGCGAATCGTCTCCTCGGCGACTCTCTGCTGTTCAGGGCTGGTGTAGAAAATCTCGGAACGGTAGATCGAGCCGACAACGTTCTCATCCAGGTCGGCCCTGTGAACCTGGAAGTACACCTCGAGTAGTCCGCGATACGAGAGCCGCTCCGGATCGAACGTCACTTCAACGGCCTCCGCGTGACCGCCGTCGTCCTCCTCGGACGGGTTATCGCCCTCACCGCCCATCCACCCATGCCGACTGGATACCACCCCTTCGGGCGAGGACAGCAGCGCCTGCACGATCCAGGCGCAGCCTCCGGCAAGTACCGCAGTTTCGGTCTTGGCGGTCATCGGCTTTCCCCTCAGAGCAGGAGAATTTGACGCTACTGCCGACCACCTGGCCGGTCAATGGCCAATCAGGCACCGACAGGCCGGCGGCTCCAGTCTCAGAAGAAGCCCAGGGCACCTCCAGGTCACAAAGTGCCGATGAACCTGATCTGACGACCCCTGACGACCGCTGGCTAGTACCCAAGCCATTTGCCGGATGCCCTACTAAATATGGGCAACCGCCCACTAGTGCCAGGTAGGTCCCGGAGCGATCTTGTCAGTGGAAGAAGTGCCGCGTTCCCGTCAGGTACATCGTCATGCCCGCGGCCTCAGCGGCCGCGGTGATCTCCTCGTCGCGCACTGAACCACCAGGTTGCACCACGGCGCGTACGCCCGCGTCGATCAGCACCTGCAGCCCATCGGGGAACGGGAAGAAGGCATCAGACGCCGCCACTGAGCCATGGGCTCGCTCGGCTCCGGCACGAAGCACCGCCAACTTGGCGCTGTCGACACGGCTCACCTGGCCCATCCCAACACCGACGCTGGCCTCGTCGGTCGCGAGCAAGATCGCGTTGGACTTCACTGATCGGCAGGCACGCCATGCAAATGCGAGATCGCGCATCGTCGCCTCGTCAGCAGCAGCGCCAGCAGCCAGTGTCCACGTCAATGGATCGTCACCGTCGGCTTGTATCGAGTCGCGCACCTGCATCAGCAGCCCACCACTGACCGGCCGGATCTCGATCGCCTCACCCGCAGGGACGGGCCGACATCGCAGAAGGCGCACGTTCTTCTTCTGCTTCAGGATGTCGAGAGCGTCTGCGTCGAAATCCGGTGCGATCACAACCTCAGTGAATACGTCCCCCATGGCCACTGCCATCGGTGCGGTCACCGGCCGGTTGGTCGCCACCACTCCTCCAAAGGCCGACACCGGGTCGCAGTCGAAAGCCCTTCGGTAGGCGACCGCGATGTCGCCACCGACATCGACAGCAATGCCGCACGGATTGGCGTGCTTGATGATGGCTACGCAGGCATCAACCTGGTCGTAGGCGGCTCTACGGGCGGCGTCTGCATCGATGTAGTTGTTGTAGGACATCTCTTTTCCATGCAGCTGCTTGGCCTGCGCCAGTCCCTCGGCTCCGCCGTTGCTCGAATAGAGCGCCGCACCCTGATGTGGGTTCTCGCCGTACCGCAGGGAAGCGGTGCGATTCCAGGTGCCGCCGACCCACGATGGAAACGCGTTCTCCTCCGGAGCCACCACTCCCTTCATCCACGAGGCGACAGCGACGTCGTAGCTGCCGGTGTGGACGAAGGCATCCGCGGCCAACTGCTGCCGCTGCTCGAGGGTGAATCCACCTGCACGGGTAGCTGCGAGCACCTCGTCATACCGAGCTGGGCTCACGACGACGGCAACCGATGGATGGTTCTTGGCCGCAGCCCGCACCATCGAAGGACCACCTATGTCGATGTGCTCGATGCACTCATCGGGTGTGGCGCCCGATGCCACGGTCTGGGTGAACGGGTAGAGATTAACGACCACGAGGTCGAAAGCCTCGATGTCGAGATCTGCCAGCTGCTGCTCGTGATCTGGCTTCCGGCGGTCAGCCAAGATCCCAGCGTGCACGCGGGGGTGCAGCGTCTTGACGCGTCCATCCAGACATTCCGGAAAGCCGGTGAGGTCTTCGACCTTGGTGACCGGCACCCCAACGTCGGCGATCCGCAACGCTGTCGAACCCGTCGAGACCAGGCTTACCCCGGAGTCGTGCAGGCCGCGAGCGAGCTCGGCCAGTCCGGTCTTGTCGTAGACACTTATCAGTGCTCGGCGAACGGGACGCTGCGTCACGTGCGGACGACCTTTCTTCCTTCGATGCGGTAGCTCCCGGTGACCAGCTCGGCCACCGTATTGACGAGCAGCTCACGCTCACGCTGCTTGATGCGTTCGTGCAGAGTCTCTTCGTCGTCATCATCTAGGACGGGTACCACCTCTTGAGCGACGATCGGACCGGTATCAACCCCTGCGCCAACGACAAAGATCGTGCACCCGGTGACCTTGACGCCGTAGGCGAGGGCATCGCGAGGGCCGTGCATCCCCGGAAAGGCGGGTGAAAGCGCCGGATGCGTGTTGATGACCTGGTGCGGAAACTGTGCCAGAAAGACCGGACCCACCAGACGCATGTACCCGGCGAGCACCACGAGGTCGGGCCGATAGGCCGTGGTGGCATCCGCCAGGGCCGAGTCCCACGTTGGGCGATCGAGATAGTGCTCCGGTGAGGTGACGAAGGTGGGGATTTCTGCTGCTGCAGCGCGCTCCAGAGCCGCGATGTCCGGCCGATCCGAGCCGACGGCCACCACGTTCGCGGGATAGTCGGCATCAGAGGTGGCATCGATCAGCGCCTGCAAATTCGTGCCTCCGCCAGACACCAGGACAACTACACGCGCTCGAGCCACGATCAGGCACCCTACTGGTGCCTCTACGTCCGGCGCAGGGCCGCCTTAACCCGGTCCGAGAGATGGCCGGCAATCGAAACGCGCTCGCGAAGATCGATGAGCCGCGGAGTCGACGTCCCTGCCCTTCGATGCATCTCCCACGCAACGACGGCAGCCACCAGCGCCATCTCGAGGGCGGCGATCAGGCCCACCCGCCAGCCAACGGGTCCGAGCTCAGTGAGCGCCTGATTGCCCACGGATCCGGCGCTGAGCCAGCACAGCAGCCCTAACCCCACACCACCCAACCCACCAGCCAGGGCAGCGCGACCGGCAACCTGCTCGACCGACAGCTCGCGCTGGCGGCGGCGCAAGACGGAGGCAACCGCGTATCCACCCACCAGCGGAGCGGCCAGGGCAATGAAGGCCCACGCCCCTGGGTCTCCTTGCGGTGGCAGCGCGGCGAGCGGCGGAAACACCGGGAGCGCGCCATAGTCGATGCCCTGCGGCGACACCATTCCTTCGGCTCCGAGCGGGAACCCCACCCCGGTCGTGAAGGCAGCGGTCCACACCACCAGGTTGGGGATGAAGGCCACGGTGAGCAGCAAGAGAACTGGGCCGCCAGACCAGCCGGCGTCCAGCGCCCGATAGGCCTCGGCCACGTCCGGAAACCCGATGACGAGCGTGACGGTAGTGAGAACACCGCTGATCAAGATGACCGTGGCTAGCCCAGAGGCCGCGGCAGCCACAAGATCGCGCACCGAACTCGGTATCGAGCGAACCAAAGTCGGAAGCAGATGCGACGCCCTGAGCAGTCCGAGTCCCCCGCCGATGAGGGCGATCGTCGTCCCCGCCAAGAACGCGGCACGGGGGTCGGGCTGCACGACGTCGGATCGTACGACGCCTGCAGCGACTGCCGCCAGCACTCCATAGACCAGGGCGAAGGGGATGACCACCCTGGTCACATCGGCAAGCGACTGTGGACGTGCTACCCGAGCTACTTGGCGTCCACCGGCGTAGGTCAGTGCGCCCGGGATCAGCAGCAGGCCGAGCGGAACCAGCCCGAGCGAAACGGTACCGATGTCGAGTGGCACGTGCTGCGCATACAGCCACAGCCCGATGGCGACCCGGGCTGCAGTGTCTGGCCCGGTCTCAGCCGCGTGCGGTGCCATCGCCCACGACCCGAGAGTGACGATGAGCGCCATGGCCACCCCGATGAGCGCGACCGTACCGGCTGCCAGAGCCGCGGCCAGCGCTGCGTTGACCGGGTCTTGGCGGTGGTCAGACGGCGGCCGACGAGTCGGTCGGGGTCGCGCTGCTGAAGGCGAGCGCCGTGGAGTGGTCGACATCAGGGCTATCGTCGCAAGTCAGCGGCGCCTGCCGCCGGAGGCGCGCCACGCCCAGAGTCAGGAACGTGCCCGCAGCACCGCGCGCATCAAGTCGGCGGTGGCGCTGGGGGTCTTGCCCACCTGAACCCCCGCTGCCTCGAGCGCTTCGGCCTTTGCGGCTGCGGTGCCCGACGACCCAGAGACGATCGCGCCGGCGTGGCCCATCGTCTTCCCCTCCGGTGCGGTAAACCCTGCGACATAGCCGACGACGGGCTTAGTCACGTTGGCTGCGATGTACGCGGCAGCCCGTTCCTCGGCGTCGCCGCCGATCTCGCCGATCATCACGATCGCCTCGGTGTCGGGGTCGGCCTCGAACGCCGCCAGAGCGTCGATGTGGGTCGTCCCGATTACCGGGTCGCCACCAATCCCGATCCCCGTCGAAAAACCGAAGTCACGAAGCTCATACATCATCTGGTAGGTCAGGGTTCCGCTCTTGCTGACCAAGCCAATGGGTCCAGCCCCGGTGATGTCGGCGGGAATGATCCCAGCGTTCGACTGCCCTGGGCTGATGATCCCTGGGCAGTTCGGCCCGATGATCTGGGTGCTGCCGGCATTCTGCGCGTACTGGAAGAACTGGGCAGTGTCGCCCACCGGGATTCCCTCAGTGATCACCACGCAGAGCGGGACGCCGGCGTCCACCGTCTCGACGACGGCTGCCTTTGCGAAACGGGGTGGAACGAAGACCACCGACACGTCAGCGCCCGTCGCCTCGACCGCTTCAGACACCGAGCCGAAGACTGCGATGTCACCGCTACCGCCGTCGACGGTCTGACCGCCTTTGCCGGGAGTCACCCCCGCCACGACTGACGTGCCGGACGCCACCATGCGTCGGGTGTGCTTGGTGCCCTCAGCTCCGGTAATCCCCTGCACCAAGATGCGACTGCTTGCGTTGAGCCAGACCGACATCAGATCCCCCTACTTCGCAGCCGCGAGTTCGGCGACCCGGCGGGCCGCGGCGTCCATGGTGTCGACGAGCTCGACGACACCATGCTCGGCCTCGTCAAGGATGCGGCGACCCTCTTCAACGTTGTTGCCGTCCAACCGGCAGACAATTGGCAGGTCGACGGCGTCGCCCCGCTCGGCAAGCATCGTGAAGGCCTGCACGATGCCGTTGGCCACCGCGTCGCACGAGGTGATGCCACCGAACACATTGACGAACACCGCCTTGACCTGTGGGTCGCTGAGGATGATCTCGAGGCCATTGGCCATGACCTCTGCCGACGCGCCGCCGCCGATGTCGAGGAAGTTCGCCGGCTTGACGCCGCCGAACTCCTCGCCGGCATATGCCACGACGTCGAGGGTGCTCATGACGAGCCCCGCTCCGTTGCCGATGATGCCGACCGATCCGTCGAGCTTGACGTAGTTGAGGTCTTTCTCCTTGGCGGCCAGCTCAAGTGGGTCGGTCTCGTCGCGGGCCTCGTACTGCGCATGGTCTGGGTGCCGGAAGTCTGCGTTCTCGTCGAGCGTCACCTTGCCGTCGAGCGCGAGGATCTGACCGTCCGGTGTCTTCACCAGTGGGTTCACCTCGACCAGCGTGGCGTCCTCGTCGACGATGACGCGCCACAGCTTCTGCAGAACGTCAGCCACCTGGTCGGCAACATCGGCCGGGAACTGTGCGGCAGCGACGATCTCGCGGGCCTTGGCCTCGTCGACTCCCGCAAGGGCGTCGACAGGAACTTTCGCCAGGGCCTCAGGCTTGGTGCGGGCCACCTCCTCGATGTCCATGCCGCCCTCGACGCTGGCCATCGCGAGGTAGGTGCGGTTGGCGCGGTCGAGCAGGAACGAGACGTAGTACTCGGTCTCGATGTCGGCGGCCGGTGTGATCAGCAGCCGCCGAACGACGTGACCCTTGATGTCGAGACCGAGGATGTCGGCGGCCTTGGCCTCCGCGTCATCAGCGTTGTCGGCGAGCTTGACGCCGCCAGCCTTTCCGCGGCCACCCGTCTTCACCTGGGCCTTGACGACCACCATGCCGCCGAACTCCTCGGCGGCGCTCCGCGCCTCGGACACCGTGAACGCGACGGCCCCCGGAGTGACCGGAACGTCGTGCTTGGCGAACAGCTCTTTGGCTTGATACTCGAACAGGTCCACGCGGGCCTCACCTTCGACTCAGGCACGTCCAGGCCGCCCCACCTTGAGCTGGTCCCGGCGACCGCCAACCGATGTCGGCGAGCCTAGTGCTGTGTCGTCGCGGGTTTCGCTGTGGGTGGTCTCGTTAGGCGCTCTCGCCAAACGATCCGAAGAAGAACATCGCACCCGTGGGATCGTTGGCCCCCGCGAACTTTCCCGGCCCCATCTCCATCGGCGGCATGAACAACTCGCCGCCGAGGCCCTCAACGGCGGCCGCACTCGCGTCGCAGTCACCGACGGCGAAGTAGACGATCCACATGCTCGGTGCCTCGGCCGGGACGCCGTCTGGCATCCACATGGCTCCGCCGTTGCTGGTGTCGTCGGGTTTGCCGTCGATGTGCGCGACGTGGTACTCCATGTCGCCAGGCTGCCTGTCCCATCGCCACCCGAATACTTCAGACAAGAAAGGCAGCGCGGCCGTCAGGTTGCGCGACTGGAGCTCGTTCCAGGTGAGGGCACCCGGGGTGTTGAACACCGCTGCGCCTTGGTGCTCACTCGGCTGCCAGACACCAACGGGGGCTCCATCCGGGCTCGCAATCATGAGCATCCGACCCGATTCCATGACGTCCATCGCGGGCATCACGACCGAGCCTCCGGCAGCTAGCGCCGCGGCGGCGATGGCGTCGGCGTCCTCGACGAAGACATACGAGTTCCACGTTGAGGGTGCGCCAGCCGCGGTCATGTTGGGAGGCTGCGGCCCCATACCGGTCACCATCTGCCCATCGAGATAGCACATCGTGTAGTCGACGCCCATTGGCGTCGGCATGTCTTCATAGGTCCAGCCGAAGAAGCCGGAGTAGAAGTCTTTGGCCGCTGCGACGTCAGTCGTCTGCAGGTCGACCCATCCGAAGGTTCCGTGAGTCAGTCGCATGCGATGACGGTAGTCCGCAACCGCACGCTGCAACAAGCCTGCGGTCCGGTGGCTGCCTTACTAGACTGACTCACGAATCAGTGAGCGACCGCGCAGCTGGCGCGGCACCACCGCGAGGAGACCCGTGGATCCCCGGCACGCCGTCCTGTTCGAGCCGATCCAGATCGGCCCCAAAACTCTCCCCAACCGCTTCTACCAGGTGCCGCACGCCTCCGGCTTTGGCGTCGAACGTCCCCGCACACACGCCGCCTTTCGAGGGATCAAGGCAGAGGGCGGTTGGGGGGGTGTCTGTGTCGACTACTCATCCTTCTCGCTGGAAAGTGAAGAGTCACCCGCCGTCTCGGCCATCTTCTGGGACGACGCCGACGCCAAGGCTCTCGGACTCTCGGCTGAGGCCGTTCACGCTCATGGCGGGCTGGCCGGGATCGAGCTCTTTCACGGTGGCTCGCACAGCGTTAACGGCCAGTCGCGTGCCATCCGGGTTGCCCCGAGCCAAGAGCGCTCACACACCATCTGGGGAGGGCTGGCCAAGAGCGCAGACGCTGACGACATCCAGCGAATCCAGCGGGAGTGGGTGGACGCAGCACGCAGAGCTCGCGATGTGGGCTTCGACATCATCTATCTCTACGGCGCCCACGGCTACCTCTTGTCTCAGTTCTTCTCCACGCACTACAACCAGCGCACCGACCGATACGGCGGCTCCTCGCTCGAGGACCGTGGTCGATTCTGGCTTGAGACCCTTGAGGCGGTTCGTGATGCCGTCGGCGATGAATGTGCGGTCGCCACCAGGATTCCCGTTGACGGACGCGACGGCCTCCCCGGCATCGTCATCGACGACATGCTTGAACTCATCCGCATGGCCTCACCGCTCGTCGACCTCTTCGACGTCAACGTGGGAATCTGGGAAGAGGACTCGGGCACCTCCCGGTACTACCCCGAAGGCCACCAACGGCCCTGGACAGATCGCGTGCGCGAGGCCACTGAGAAGCCGATCGTTGGCGTCGGTCGATACACCTCCGCCGACCTGATGGCAGAGATCGTTCGCACCCGCGCGCTCGACATCATCGGTGCTGCCCGACCGGCGATTGCCGACCCCTTCCTCCCGACCAAGATCAAGGAGGGCCGCCTCGACGAAATCCGCGAGTGCACCGGCTCGAACGTGTGTATTGCGCGCGAAGAGGAGTACAACCACGTCGCCTGCATCCAGAATGCAACGGCCGGCGAAGAGTTTCGGCGCGGGTGGCACCCTGAACTCTTCACGGTTGCGAGCAACGCAGATCGCGCCGTGCTCGTCGTCGGGGCCGGCCCGGCGGGTATGGAATGCGCCGTCGTGCTCGGAAAGCGCGGTTTCGATGCTGTGCACCTGATCGATGCCGCTCCCGAAATCGGCGGACGTCTGCGCTGGACGCGCCAGCTACCGACCCTTGGCGACTGGGGACGGATCACCGACTACCGGGCGATCCAACTCGACAAACTCGCCAATGTCGAGGTGATCACTGGCCGTGAACTCAGCGCAGCCGACGTTCGCGACTACGGCGCAGAGATCGTGATCGTCGCGACCGGATCAACGTGGCGCGCGGACGGAGTACAGCCCGACTACCCCGACATCGCTGGAGCCGACCACGCGCACCCCTATGTCCTGACGCCGGAACAGGTGATGCTGGACGGAAAGCGTCCCGCGCAGGGAAGGGTCGTCGTGTACGACGGTGACGGCTACTACGTCGGCCCGGGGATTGCGGAGCAGCTGGCCATCGAAGGTTTCGACGTTCATCTCGTCACTCCGCTCGGCATCGTGTCGCCGACGTCGGACCACTCCCTTGAGGGCGAAGTGTTGCGGACTCACCTCCACGAGGTGGGGATAACTGCGC
>JBDTTS010000069.1:0-9754 GCA_039930525.1 Actinomycetes bacterium
ACTGCGGCTATATGAGTCATGTGGGCGATGTGGTCCTGGGCCCAGCTCTTCGAGAAGTCCGATGTCATCGGGGTAGACGACAAGCAGTTGCAGATCGGCTTGCAAGACGTCGGTGCCCACCGGGCGTTCTCTCAAGGGGGGCACGACGAAATCGTGCGCCAAGCCCTGATCGACGTCGTTGGCCTCGACCTGATCGTCGTTGCAGTGCTCGATCCATCTGCCAGCGGCGCATCGACAGCCGCGGCCGCACCGGCGATACCGGCGACACCGGCGAAGCAGACCCCTCCGCCGCCAGCTGCGGCAGAGGCTCGCGCAGCGGCGGCAGCCGTCGACCGCCCGGTGGTGGGACGCGTGGCGGAGTCTGACGATGACGAGGTCGATCTCGACGATGCGAACGCTGAGGACGACGGCTTGGCCGGCCCTGACCTGATCGCCCAACAGCTGGGCGGAACCGTGATAGGTGAGATCGACCACGTCTGACCCGCCAGGCCGCGGCTTGGCACTCCTGTCAGGTGACCGCCGTAGAGTGATCGCAGCACAGTCAGGAGCAACGATGACCGAAGGCATGCCCGATCTCTCGGGGCTGCTGGCCCAGGCCCAGCAGATGCAGGAGCAACTGGCGGCCAGCCAAGAGCAACTCGCCCTTGAGATGATCACGGGGGCAGCCGGGGGTGGCCTGGTACAGGCGACGGTCACCGGTGCTGGCGAGCTCGTCGGCCTTGTGATCGCTCCCGAGGCGGCAGACCCCGATGACACTGAGACGCTGGCTGATCTGGTCCTCGCTGCTTATCGAGACGCGTCGAACCAGGTTGCCCAGCGCCAGAGCGAGGTCATGGGTCCGCTCGCGCAGGGGCTTGGTGGCCTCGGGCTACCGGGGATGTAGCCGTGTACGAAGGCATCGTTCAAGACCTCATCGACGAGCTCGGCCGACTGCCGGGCGTCGGCCCCAAGTCGGCCCAGCGCATCGCGTTTCATCTGCTGGCCGCCGAACCGGCCGACGTACGGCGATTGGCTGAGGTACTTCTAGAGGTCAAGGCGAAAGTGCGTTTCTGCCGGGTCTGCGGCAACGTCGCAGAATCCGACGAGTGCCGTGTCTGTCTTGATCCTCGCCGCGACCTGACGGTGATCTGTGTGGTCGAAGAGCCTAAAGATGTCGTCGCCGTCGAGCGCACGCGTGAGTTCCGTGGCAGGTATCACGTCCTGGGCGGTGCCATCAGCCCCATCGAAGGCATTGGCCCCGACGACCTTCGGGTCAAAGAGCTCATGACTCGTCTGGCCGACGGCACGATCAACGAGCTGATCCTGGCCACTGACCCCAACCTCGAAGGCGAGGCAACGGCTACGTACTTGGCACGCCTCGTCAAGCCGATGGGGCTCACCGTCTCGCGACTCGCAAGTGGGCTTCCAGTGGGCGGCGATCTGGAGTACGCCGACGAGGTCACCCTTGGGCGTGCCTTTGAGGGCCGACGTCGCCTTGAGGTGTAGACAATGACGATGAGGGCGTCAGGCGGACGCTCGACAAGTATCGAGGTGCATGGTGACCACAGCGTCCGGTAAGCGGTTGAGCGACGACATCGACGAGTTCACCGTCACCGTCGCCGACCAAATTGAGAGCTTCCTAATTGCCCTCGGTGCGGTGGCGCGCGGTGACTTTCCCGGCGGGACGCTCTCGATATTGCTCCTCGAGGTCTCGCAGTTGCTGCTGGCAGGTGGCCGCTTGGGGGCAGTTGCCGATGTCGTCCCCGACGAACGCTACGAACCCGACGCCGGTGTCGACCCCGACGCTGATGGTCTGCGCGAACGGCTCGCTGAACTGATCGGTTCGTCCGACGATTACGTCGAGGTGTTCGACCCCTATGTGCGGGGCGGCGAGATCGTGCAGTCGCGGCTCTCCGATGACATCGCTGACGTGGCAGCCGACCTCTATCACGGGCTGGCGCACTTTAAGGCCGGTCGTGCCGACGAGGCGCTCTGGTGGTGGCAGTACTCGTACCTGGCCAACTGGGGTTCGACGGCGAGTTCGGCCTTGCGGGCCCTTCACTCGGCGGTGGCACACACCAGGCTCGACTCCGGGCCGCAGACCTAGCCGTTGGCGGGCAGCGGGGTCGGCCGGACCGGAGGGCGGAACAGTCCCTCGCGCCGCACCTGCCGTACTTGGCGTAGTTCAAGTTTGCCGCTCGGGAACGTGGCTCGTGCAAGCAACCCAATCGTCGGCGATGGTTTTGAGAGGTAGCAGTACGTCCCGTTGTTGATGTCGCTGCTCTTCACGGCGAAGCACTCCGCGGGCCCGAGTCGACCGGGTGCCTTCCAGGTGCCGTCACGACGAACCGTGACCTTCTTGCCGCCGGTAGAGATGACCCGAGTGACGCTTCGAAAGAGGCGCTGCACCTGCGGGTCGAACAAGTCGGGCAACCCCTTGGGCGACGCCGCAACCAAGAAGCAGGCTTTGTCAGCACGTCCCTTCTTCGGCGCCACGATCTGACACGAGATGACGCCTCGCGGTCCATTCACGAGGACGGCCGTGGTGCGTCCCTTCATGACGTCGAGCCGGAAGCGATCGCCCCTGGTGCGCATCCTCACCTGCGCGTCGGGCCGCGGACCTTTGCTCGTCAGCCGGTAGAGGGCGTCGAACTCCTCAGGGCCGAGGGCCGTGAGCTGCTGGGCTCGTTCACCGGGGCTGAGGGGTTTCGGGCTAGGTGGGGTCTGCGCCGTGGGTGCCACGGAAGGGGTGGGACCGGCTTCTGGCTCGCTGGAGGTGCAACCGGCAAGAATTACCGCACTCGCCAGTAGACACGTCGCGCCAGCCCGAAAGGTCACCCGCTCACTCTACGAGGGGTCTGCATCGGGGCCGGACACGCCGACCCCGATCTGGCAGCGGACCCTCGGTAGACTGACCGCTCCGGTTCCGGTGCGACGGGATCGGGGAAGGATTATGCCGTGGGACTCGTCGTCCAGAAGTACGGCGGCTCCAGCGTCTCCGATGCCACCAGCATCAAGCGAGTCGCGACCCGCATCGTCGAAGCCCGCAAAGCCGGTCACGACGTGTGTGTGGTCGTCTCGGCCATGGGTGACACCACCGATGAGCTGATTGATCTCGCCGAGCAGGTGTCACCGATGCCGCCGGGCCGCGAACTTGACATGCTCCTAACCGCTGGTGAACGGATCTCGATGGCTCTACTGGCTATGGCCATTACCGACCTTGGAGTGGAGGCACGATCGTTCACCGGTAGCCAGGCTGGCGTCATCACCACGTCGTCACACGGCAAGGCCCGCATCATGAATATGACGCCAGGACGGATCCGTGCAGCGCTCGACGAAGGCGCTGTCGCAATCGTGGCGGGGTTCCAGGGAGTCAGCTCAGACACCAAAGACATCACCACGCTCGGTCGTGGGGGATCGGACACCACGGCGGTCGCCCTCGCCGCGGCATTAGATGCCGAGGTCTGCGAGATCTACACCGACGTCGACGGCGTCTTCAGCGCAGACCCCAGAATCGTTCCGGCTGCCCGGCAACTGCCGTACATCACTTATGAAGAGATGCTCGAGATGGCGGCCTGCGGTGCCAGGGTGCTGCATCTGCGCTGCGTTGAGTACGCGCGACGCTGCAATCTTCGGATTCATGTTCGATCGTCGTTCAGCCAGCGTGAGGGCACGTGGGTTGTCGCCAACGCGTCCGCCGTCCCAACAGATCAAGGAGCCACCGTGGAGCAGCCGATCATCTCTGGCGTTGCGCACGACCGCAGCGAGGCGAAGGTGACGGTGGTCGGCGTCCCCGACAAGCCAGGCGAAGCGGCGCTGATCTTCGAGGCATTGGCCGACGCCGAGGTCAACATCGACATGATCGTTCAGAATGTCTCTGCCGCTGCGACCGGACTCACCGACATCTCGTTCACCATGCCCCATTCCGATACCGGACGCGCCGTTGTCGCCCTTGATCGGGTCAAGGTCGCGGCCGGTTTCACTGAGCTGCTTGTCGACGACCAGATCGGCAAAGTCTCGCTCATCGGAGCGGGCATGCGCACTAATGCCGGAGTGTCAGCCACGTTCTTCCGTGCGTTGGCTGATGCCGGTGTGAACGTCGAGATGATCTCGACCTCCGAGATCCGTATTTCCGTCGTTACCCGGGCGGACGACCTCGACGCTGCGGTGACGGCCATCCACACGGCGTTTGGTCTTGATGCCGCCGACGGCGAGGCAGTCATCTACGGGGGTACTGGACGATGACCAAGCCCACGTTGGCGGTCGTCGGTGCCACTGGTGCTGTCGGCACTGTGATGCTCGACATTCTGACCTCACGCGAAGACGTCTGGGGCGAGATCCGGCTCATCGCGTCTCCGCGCTCGGCCGGCCGCGTACTCCAGGTGCGCGGGCAGGATGTCGTCGTGCAGGCGCTGGCCCCCGAAGTGTTCGACGGGGTAGACGTGGCCATGTTCGACGTCCCCGATGAGGTTTCCGCGGAGTGGGCACCGATTGCCGCAGCCCGAGGCGCGGTAGCTGTCGACAACTCCGGGGCCTTCCGGATGGACCCCGACGTGCCCCTGGTCGTACCCGAAGTGAACGCACACGCCGCGTTGGTGCGGCCCAAAGGGATCATCAGCAACCCCAACTGCACCACCTTGTCGATGATCGTGGCGATGGGGGCGCTGCATGCCGAATACGGCCTCGAGGAGTTGGTGGTCGCCTCCTACCAAGCGGCTTCTGGCGCGGGCCAGGAGGGCATCGACACCCTGCGTGAGCAATACGCGAAGGTGGCCGCGTCACCCGATGCCGGTAATCGAGCCGGTGACCTGCGAGGCATCGTGGGCGACACCGGACCATTCCCAGCACCGCTCGCGATGAATGTGGTCCCATGGGCCGGTTCGCTGAAGGACGATGGCTGGAGCAGCGAAGAACTGAAGGTTCGCAATGAGTCGCGCAAGATCCTGGGGATTCGCGATCTCAAGGTTTCGGCCACGTGTGTGCGGGTCCCCGTCATCACGACGCACTCGCTCGCCGTGCATGCGAGGTTCGGCCGCGAAGTCGACCAGATCAGGGCGCAAGCGATCTTGCGAGACGCCGAGGGCGTCGTCCTCGTTGACGACCCAGCCGCTGGTGAGTTCCCGACGCCCAACGACGTCGTCGGGACAGACCCGACGTGGGTGGGGCGCGTTCGTCGTTCGGTCGACGACCCGCAGGCGCTTGACCTCTTCGTGTGCGGAGACAACCTGCGCAAGGGCGCGGCCCTCAACACTGCTCAGATCGCTGAAGTGGTCGCGGCCGAGCTCTAGCGCGGGGGGCGCTACCCGGCCTTGTCCAGAGCAGTTCTGAGGTTCGACGTGGACTTGTCGAAGACGCTCGCCATGCTCGACAGTCGGTCGTTCAGGCGTGAGTACTGGGGAACGAGCTTTGCCTCCAGCGAGGCCACCTCGGAGGCGAAGTCTGAGGGGTCGGTCATGCCATCGGCGACCTTCTGCTCGACGGAACGTGCCTCATGCCACACGTCGACGTATGGCGAGAGGTGTGCCTGACCGCCCCACTGAAGGCGGTCGAAGTCCGGATTGTGACGCTCGAGCTCAGCCGCGTACGTGACATACGCGAAGCGTCGGCCGGCGTTGGTTAGTCCAGTGCGGCGAATGAGGTCGAGCGCCGCCACTGGATTACCCGAGCGCAGCGCGTTTACCGCCTGTTGCATTCTGGTGGCGTCCCGCTGAAGTTGCTGATGCGGGAAGATGTACTGGTCGAAAACGTCGAGCGCCACGAGCTGCTTGAGGATCCTGCGCTCTGCCTTCATCATTGCCGAGCCGACCCGGTTCTTGGCGCGCACTTGTCCGATCTCGAGCCGGTCCTCGAGGTCATCGGCAGCCATCCGGAAGCGGGCGACGGCCCCCTCGAGGGCATCCTGCGCGGACTGGTCGAGTCCAGGCAGATCTCGGATCGTCCAACCATCGACGACGAAGTTGATGCGAGTCGCCGCCTCTTCGGCCCGCAGCACGAAGTCGAGCATGGGAAGTGTGGATTGGTCGTGTGGAACCCACACGCGGTTGATGACTTGGACGTTCTTCTTGAGATAGTCGAAGTTGATTGCAGAGATCACGTCGTAGTTCGTGTGGTAGTTGCGGGTGAGGTACTGCGTTCCGACGGTGTTGAAATAGATGCCAGGGATCCCTGCTGCTGTGAGCGTGAAGTGATCGGCGTTTGCCCATACGGTGTTCTGCGACAGAGTGTGGTAGGGCGTCAGCGATGGATCTGACTCCAGCGTTGCGACGGCCTGGTCAAACAACTCTGAGTGCGTTCTGATCAGCATTCGTTCGGAGGGGTCGCCGGTGCCGAGCAACTCGAAGTCGAGTGTGAGGATGGCGCGGCTTTGCCATTCTGGTTTCTGGTGCGTAACTGCGTACCAACAGCCAATTAGCCACTCGTAGTAGGCATCTGTGTATCCGTACTCCTCGTTTGTGCTCGCGAGGAACAGCAGGGTGCGTCGTGGGCGGAACCCCGAGTCCTTGATGGCCTTGGCGATGCCCAGCATGGCGCCGATGGCAGTTGCGTCATCGGCGGCTCCCTGGAACCACGCATCGTGGTGGCCGGTGAAGATGATGTACTCGTTCGATCGATCGGTGCCCTGAATGGCCCCGAGCACGTTGTATCCGACGCCGCCGTCTTCGGCCCGCGTCAGTTCTACGTTCGACACGAGAGTGAGATGAGTAGTGCCACCTTCGACTCGGGCGCGTAGGTCGTTGGCCGCATTACGCGTAACGAACACAAACGGAATCCAGTCGTCGTCGTACGTACCGTCAAAGCTGAGCAGGCCGTCATCGCGCTTGTTGTAAAAAGCCCCACCTTGTGTCGTTCCCGTGTAGAAGATGATGGCGAGGGCACCCTTGAGAGTGGCTTGGGCTGCGAAGCGGTTGACCCAGATGTCTCCGAACTGCCAGTTGATGAGCACGATCTTGCCCGTAACGTCGACGGCGTCGAAGTCGACCTCGAATCCGTTCCCCAGATCGAGCAACTCAGCATGAATCCCGCTGGCGCTGGTTCCGGGGACGCCACCCCAGGAACTGGCGTTGTAAGTGGGGCCGTCGTCAACGGCGACGCTGGCACCCTTGAACACCCAACGATCGATGGGCACTGGCAGCTGACCGACCTTCTTCAGGCCGACGCGCTTCATCTCGCGCTCGATCCAATCGGCGGCCTGAAGACTGGCGGGTGAGCCTCCCGGACGCCAGCCGTCAGGGGTGTCGCCGAAACTCACTACCTTTTCCGTCACGTATCTGAGATAGGCCTCGTCGAGTGCGTCGTTGATCAAGTCCGCATCGCCGTCTGACTCAACGCCAAGGGTGCTGGCGGAGGCAGTAGCTCCGAGAGGGCTCGCCATCGCGCCAACGCTTGCGGCTCCGAGAGCCCCGCCGAAGAGAGCGCGTCGTGAGACGCGACGAGTCATGAGAGCGTCCAGTCGGCCCTGCAGCTCTACGGGTTCTGCCGGATCTTCGGGATCCGGTGCGTCCGTTCCATGGGCCAGAATCAGGCTCGGATCGGGGATTCGAGAAATGCGGCTTTCGTCGGTTTCTTCGGAAATAGACACGGTGTCTCCCGTCGTTCCGGCGCGCCTGGCAACATGATGTGGAAGGCGCGACATGGCGCTCGATGTGTCTTCGACGTTAACGGTGGCGTTTCGCAGACGTCAAGGTTTGGTCGTGATTGGGCAGCGTCCAGCATCTGCGCGTTGCCCCGAAACACCAGTGCTAGCAAGGGATGGCGCGCACCAGCGGCTTGGCTAGGAATTCTTTGTACGCTGTACGAGTGGAAGAAACCGAGAATCTCGCCAGTCTGCTGAGCGTGAACCTCGCAGTCGTCCGGCAGAACCCGTTCAAGGAAACCGAGCGGACCGGGATCGACAAGCAGCCTGTCGACATCGCCGTCGACGTGCGCGCGCCAGGAAGCAGGGCTCACGGACAGGGCAGCGGCCTGGTGGGCGACTACATCGGGGACCGCCGAAATCACGGCGGCGACGACCAGGCGGTCTACGCCTACGCCCTCGAGGACTTGCAGTGGTGGGCGGACGAGCTCGGCGCCACGCTGTCAGCGGGGCAGTTCGGCGAGAACTTCACGACCGATGGAGTCGATGTCAGCGGAGCGCTGATCGGCGAGCGTTGGAGAGTTGGCGACGAGGTCGAGTTGCAGGTGACCTGCCCTCGCATTCCCTGCGCGACGTTCCGCGGGTGGATGAACCGCCCGGGCTGGCTGAAGACTTTTGTGACTGCAGCTCGACCCGGTGCGTACCTACGAGTCGTCACACCCGGACCCGTGCGCGCCGGAGATCCCTTGGTCGTCACAGACCGGCCCGACCATGACGTCACCGTTGCCATGGTGTTCCGCGCGCTCACGACGAAGCCGGCACTGCTACCGCGGCTGCTGGACGCCGTCGACCTCCCCGATGAGACGCGGCGGATGGCGCTCGAAGGTCGAACTTTCAGCATCGGCTGATCGGCGACGGACCCTCCGGAGTGATGCCTGCGGACGTCTTATACCGGTTGAGGGTGGCGCTCGCAACGTTTTGTGGTCGGCAGGGGGTCACCGTGTGAGCGGAGGTCCTTCAACTGGGTGGACGCCGTGACGCAGACTGATGTCGAGAAGTACATCTGGGTCCGGAGGTCCGGTGAGACTGGCGAAGTACTCAGCCTGTTCGGCAAACATCTCGGCCAGCCCAACGGAGTTGAAGACTCCGACGGTGCGAACTTCCTCCTCACCCAGGTTGGCGAAAATGTGCGGCACACCTCGTGGCAGCCAGACCAACGATTCGGGGCCGGTTTCGTAGCGCTGGTCTCCGACCTCCACGGTGAGGACCCCGCTAATAACGTAGATCCCTTCGTCCTCGTGGGTGTGGACGTGTCGGCCGGGTCCGGGCGCCCCGGGCGGGATTCGGGCGTCACCGAATCCGATGCCCGAACTCTGGCTCCCGTCGGTCAAGACCCGCCAGGGACGCGATCTATCGTCTGGTGGCCCTACCAGGAAAGGGTGCTTGACGGTCATGGTGTTCCTTCCGTTCCCTGATTCGCCTCTTGGACCTGCGACAAAACCCTTTCGAGAGCCCATCGGTGCGAAGTCACAGGACATCACGTCTGGGTACGACGACGAGTGCGAGCGCGACTGCCGCGGCGGTGTAGCCGACGAGGACAAGCCCACCCGCGGGTGCGGAGAGCAGCCTTCCGTCGAGACCGAGCGTCGGCCCGATCTGCAACAGCGCCCATGTCGCTCCCCCGGGCAACCACCGTCCGACGGCCGGGAACGAGGAGATGATGATCTGCTCGACGACGGTCATCCAGACCAGAACGCCCACGACGGCGGCGATCTGGTTGCGGACCAGGGCACCGAGCGCGACACCGATGACGCCGTACGCCGCTAGGACGAAGAACCCGGCCGCGACCATCTGCCAGAACTGCGCTGCGAAGGTCACGGCGCCGTCGCGGAAGCCGACCAGTGCAGTGGTTAACGCCGCCGAGACTGTGAGCGTTGCGGCGGTGATGACGACGCTGGAAAGGGCCAGCGACAGACACTTCGCGACGAGAACGCGGTTGCGGCGCGGCTCGCCCAGGTACGTCGACGTGACGGTGCTGTAGCGGAACTCCTGAGTGAACGCGAGGGCGCCGAGCAAGACCACCAATACTAGGGTCACCATCACGCTGAGCCCCACGGTGCCGGCGACGATGCCGGGGTCGTCGATAGACACCGGTGCGTTCTTGGCGGCGTCCGCGACGGTGTAGGTGACCGTCAGAGCCAC
>JBDTTS010000070.1:0-9537 GCA_039930525.1 Actinomycetes bacterium
CGGCGATCGCCTCGAGCACTGTCTTCAGGCGGCCACGAGGGCACACCGCGCCGGTGAAGACGAAGAGACCGTCGTCTGCATCCTGCTGCATGACGTCGGCGACTACCTAGCCCCCGCCAACCACTCAGAGGTCGCGGCCGCGGTGCTGCGTCCGTACGTGAGCGAGAAGAACTACTGGATCGTGAAACACCATGGCGTGTTCCAAGGCTTCTATTACTTCCACTTCACCGGGGCCGACCGGAATGCCCGCGACCGCTGGAAAGACCATCGCTACTACCAGGCGACCATCGACTGGTGCGCCAACTACGACCAGAACTCCTTCGACCCCAACTACGGTTGGGAGCCGTTGGAGTTCTTTGAGCCAATGGTGCACCGCATTCTCGCCAAGCCCGTGAACTTCGAGAGCGAGGCCTAGCCGCCGGCACTCCCCCTTAGCCGGCGACGCGCCGCGTCCTGTGCCTACGTTTCGGGTGCATGTGGGCCAGAATCGAGTGAGGTGGCGCTAGGTGCCGCGAAGTTCACACGACGCACGGCGGAGGGCGACATGGCTCACGGCAGTAGTCCCGACTCAGCAGGTCCGCAGTTGACTATCGATGCCGGCCGGTTGTGGGCCGGCGGGGTGGCGACAGCCGTGGTAGCCGGACTTGTCGCCGTAGTGGGCGTGGTGATTGTCGAGGGAGTCCTGGACATCGACATGGTGAGCCCACGCTTGTTGTTGGATGCCAGCGACACCCTTGCGGTCAACTACGCACTCACTGCGGCCGTTGCGGCCATCGTCGCCACGGGGCTGGCACACCTGTTGGTGTTCACGACCCCAAGACCACAGGCCTTCTACGCGTGGATCGTCGGGCTCGCAACCGCCGTCGCCGTGGCACTGCCCTTTGCTCAGAAGGCCGAGCTCGACCAGCAGATTTCGACCGCTGTCGTGAACCTCGTGATCGGCATCTGCATCATGACGCTGATTTCTTCGGTCGTCGGGCGCACGGTGACATCGGCCGAACCAAGCGCCTGACCGACCCGTTGTTCAGAGGGCCTTCAGCATCAGGTCGTCGATCGTTCTTCTTGATGATCACCCGGTCGTCGCGATCCGCCAAGCACTGCCCTGGATCGTGGCTGCACCGTTTTGGCTGGACGTGGCCCATTCGGCCGGTCCCAGCAAGAGTTGTACAAGGGCAAGCGCACATCGACGGCAGTCAGCTTGGTGGGCCCCAGTAGAACAGGTCGTAGCGGGCTTCGAGTGCGGCCATCGCCTCAGGAAAGGTAAACGCCTCGGTGTACAAGGCTCGATCGACAACGACACCAGACAGACCCTGCGGTACAAGCTCAGTGAGCGCGTGAAGGTCCTGCAAGTACGAGATACCGCCACAGCAGACGACATGTCCGAAGCTGTGCTTCAACACCGTCGTGAGCACGTGTCGCTGTGACTTCTTGCGTACCCCTTTGGAATCAACGTCTGTCACGACGAAGTTACGACAGTGCGCGGATTTCAAAGTCTCAAGGACAGTGACGAGATCGAGCCCATGGGCGTCCGAACCTGGTGCGAAGATCTCCTCATGATGAGCGGTGATCCCGACCGATACCCGGTCGTCTGAGTCCGTGGCGACACCCGCCACCCAATCGAGGTCTGCCAGCGCAGCCGCATCGGTGACAACTCGGCGCGCCGTCGTCTGCAGGGCCGCGGCCAACGACGCATCGTCTCTGATCCCGCCTGCGAGCTGGACGTGCGCAGCCCCTCGACACGCGTCAATCGCCTGGGCCACTTCGGTGCTGTTGTTGCCGCGCCCTGCGGCCGCATCAAGATCGGCGATGTGAATCCAGTGGGCACCAGCGTTGACCCACTTCTGAGTTGCCGCACGAGGATCCCCGTACTGGTGGGTGTCGTCGGCTTCCCCATGGCTGAGAACCTCAACCTGACCATTCGCGATTTCGACACCGGCCATGAGGGTGAACTGTGCATTTGACATGCCCACGACCCTATCTGCGACCGGGATAGTGCCATGTTCTCGGGTGTTGCCTTCCTTGGGCAGCCGCGCCAAGATCAGTTATATGGCGAATCAGCAGCCCATCGACGTGCGCGACATGGCCATCGTTCACCGCACATTTCGCAACGCCTTCACAGAGAGCGCACAACTCATTCGTGCGAACCCAACGCCGACATCAGGCAGGGTCACCTTCCTGAGCGACCACGTGGACTTCTTGCTCGGGATGATCCATCACCACCATGCCAGCGAGGACGAATACCTCTATCCACTGCTCGTGCAGCGCGCCCCCGAGCAGGCCGCTGAAACCGAACTCACCCAGCGTCAGCACGGAGAAGTCGAAGGGACGATCGAGGCTGCGTCGGCTGCTTGCACCAGTTGGCGCAGCAACCCTTCGACGGAGACGGGCCGCGCCCTCGCCGAAGCGCTAGATGCGCTCAACGCGGCCCTTCAGCCGCACCTCGATGACGAGGAGCGGACCACTGTTCCGCTCGCCGCCGTCACCCTGACTCAGAGCGAGTGGAACGAGTTGGGCGAACACGGGACTGCGGGCATCCCCAAGAAGATGCTGCCCGTCGCGTTCGGCATGCTGCTCGAACCCCTCAACGAGTCCGATCGCGAACACATGAAGGCCGAACTCCCAGCGTTTGTGCGCATGTTCTACGGCCTGATGATCCAGCGTCCATGGAACAAGTACGCGGCGACGCTGAGGACGGGCATCTAAACCTGCCCCCGCGACACAACCCCCGTCTCGTAGGCAAGCATGACCAGCTGCGCGCGGTCTCGTGCATCGAGTTTCATCAGCAGCCGGCTCACGTGAGTCTTGACGGTCGCCTGGCTGACATACAGATCTTGGGCAATCTCTGTGTTGGACATCCCCCGAGCGACCAACCCGAAGACTTCGACTTCGCGTTCGGTCAACTGGTCCAGAACCTCGGCACTCCCATCGGTCGTAGCAGGCAAGGCCGCGAACTGCTCGATCAGGCGCCGGGTGATCTTCGGTGACAGCAGTGCATCACCCCCGGCGACGACACGTACGGCATGCATCAGATCGGACGGCAGCGTGTCCTTCAACAGAAAACCACTCGCTCCGGCCCGCAGCGCCTCGTGGACGTACTCGTCCAGATCGAAGGTGGTCAGAATGATTACCCGGCAACTCTCAAGAGCCCGATCTGCAGAGATGCGGCGCGTGGCCTCGAGTCCGTCCATCACCGGCATCCGAACATCCATGAGTACGACGTCTGGTTGCGTGGACGCCGCAAGTGACAACGCATCTGCACCGTTCTCAGCTTCGCCGACGATATCGAGATCCGGCGCACTGGACAATATTGCGCTAAAGCCACTGCGCACCAGGGCTTGGTCGTCGACAACGAGAACTCGAATCATCGGGGCTCCCCATAGGGAAAGGTCGCACTGACCACGTAGCCACCGCCCGGCCGAGGACCCGTAGAAAGTTGACCACCCCAGACGGCAACCCGCTCCCGCATACCCATCAGTCCATGGCCTGGCGCTTCCGACCCGTCCGCTCTGATGCCGACGGATCCTTTCGCGCTTGCAAGCCCACGTCCGTCGTCCTCGATCTTGATGGTCAGCTCATCTCCTCGGTAGCGAACGAACACGTTTACCTTGCTCGGATGGCCCGCATGCTTCATCACGTTCGTCAGTGACTCCTGAACCAGGCGGTAGGCCGACAACTCGATTCCGGAGTGACGCATCGACGGCTCACCTTGGATGTCCAACACAACAGGGAGACCAGCGGCCCGAAGTTCGTCGATGAGAGCGGGCAAGTCGGCCACGGACGGCGCTGGGACATGCTCGTCGTTTCCATCTACGGATCGAAGGATGCTGAGCAGACGGCGCATCTCGGTCAATGTCGACCGAGAGATGTCAGAGATCGCATCCAATGCGCCCTGTGCTTTGGCAGGATCATCCTTGAGAACGTGGCTCCCCATTCCCGCCTGTACGGCGATCACCGACATGGAATGTGCCACAACGTCGTGCAGTTCTTGGGCTATTCGCAGACGTTCCTCGGCAACAGCCCTCTCTCCTCGCAGCCGCTCCGTCTCGGCACGCTGCTCGGCCGCACGAACGTCATCTTGGGCGGACTCCAAGCGCCATCGAATACCCGCCCCCATGATCCAAACGAGAATCACAATGGCAAGGGTGACGGTGGCGCTAAAGAGGTCGAAGCCGGGCGCCCACACCGAGAGAACCGCAATGACGAAAGCCGAAAATACTAGACCCACCACCGCTCGGTTCAGTTCGCACCGAGCAGCCATCGACCCGATCAGGATATAGAAGATGAAGGGTGTCACCCCTTCCGGAAAGGCGAAGAGGACAGGTATCGCGAGTAGCACAGTCCCAGCGACCAGCGCACCAATCGGGTATCTCCGTCGGAATGCCACGGCGCCAGACGCTCCGACGACCATCGCTACCGAGAATGCGTTGGGATCGACCATGTACGACGCAATGTCCTGGGTCAGCACCGACCCGACCGCGATAACGCCCACCACGATCGCGACGAGAACATCGGTCCAGGCGACAGCTCGCTTCGGACCGGCCCGACCGAGTCGATCCATCAACACCATGCTCCGACGCTATCGCCTGAGCTCGACCGGCTCATCAGCCTCGAGACGGACGCCGAGTCATCCCAGAGGTGTACGCCCAACGTCAGGTACGAAGTATCCGGCAGGCCGACGCCCCACTCAGCTCTCTCGCGCCAATGTTGCTTCACACCACATACGCGGTCGAGAACCGCCGACCTAGGAGCAAGGAGTCCACCATGTACGCGTCACGAACGACAATGTCGGCCCATCCGGGAGCCAACCCAGCGATCACACCCACTCCGGCGGCAACCGTCGTTGGCGCCGTGAAGGTACACGGGAGCGGAGACAGTCAAGTGCGAGCGCTCGACCATGTCTCGGTCTCCTTCGGCCAGGGACGTTTCACCGCCATCATGGGGCCATCCGGCTCCGGCAAGTCCACATTGATGCACTGCGTGGCTGGTCTTGACGATGTCGACGAGGGCACCATTCAGATCGGCGACACAGACCTCGCCGCTCTCAACGATCGACAACTCACCCAACTGCGCCGCGATCGAGTCGGATTCATCTTCCAGGCCTTCAACCTTGTTCCCACCCTCACCGCTCGGGAGAACATCGAGCTACCCGCGCGCTTGGCCGGTCGCAGGGTCGAGCCATCGTGGTTCGACCACGTGATCGCCACGGTAGGGCTCGGCGATCGACTGAGTCACCGCCCTGCCGAACTCTCCGGGGGTCAGCAGCAACGAGTGGCCGTAGCTCGTGCGCTCGCCGCGCGGCCCGACATCATCTTTGCTGACGAGCCAACCGGAAACCTCGACTCACACAGCGGGGCAGAGATCTTGTCGTTCATGCGGGTGGCGGTCAAGGAGTTCGGTCAGACCATCGTCATGGTCACCCACGACCCCGTCGCCGCAAGCTACGCCGACCGCGCACTCTTCCTCGCAGACGGTCGCATCGTCGACGAGATCGATGCACCGACTGCAGACACCGTCCTTGACCACATCAGAACGATTGGAGCCTAGAGACATGTTTACTCTCGCAATCAAGAACGTGTTCGCACACAAGATGCGACTGTTCAGCACTGCCTTTGCGGTGTTCATCGGGGTGGCTTTCATGGCCGGCACGCTCATCTTCACCGACACGCTCAGCGCGACGTTCGACGATGTGCTCGCCGATGCCAACCGCGAGGTTGACGCAATGGTGCGAACTCCAGAGCAGGTCGAGACCGACTTCGGCGCCTCCGGGTCGCAGGTAAAGGCAGCGACGCTGGCCACTGTCGAGGGCGTCACTGGAGTGGCCGATGCCATCGTTCGAGTGTCGGGCTACGCACAGCTGGTCGGTCGCGACGGCGATCCCGTTGGCGACCAGGCCCAGGCGCCAGCCTTTGGCTTCAACTGGACCAATGTCGCCGAGCTGAATCCCTATCAGCTGGTGGACGGTTCAGCCCCGAGAAACGATGACCAGATCGTGATCGACAAGGGCAGCGCCGACACGGCAGGGTTCGAACCGGGCGATGTCGTGACAGTGCTCAGCAAGAGCAAACCCCGCGACTTCACCGTTTCCGGAGTTGCGACATACGGGAGCGCCGACTCGGCCGCCGGTGCCAGCGCCATTCTCTTCACGGACACCGCATCCCAGGAGCTTCTCTCCTCACCGGGGAACGTAGACGGTATCGCCGTCACTGCCGATTCTGGGACGTCGCAGGAAGATCTGACGGCGGCACTCGCAGCCGCAGTCCCTGACAGCCTTGAGGTTGTTTCGGGGAGCACTCTGATTGCCGAAGACCAAGCCGCCTTCGACGAGAACTTCGGGCCGTTCCGGGTCTTCATTCTCGTCTTTGCTGGGATCGCGGTGTTCGTAGGTGCCTTCATCATCAACAACACATTCTCGATCACTGTCGCGCAGCGTTCCAAGGAGATGGCGATGCTTCGCGCTCTCGGTGCCAGCCGTCGCCAGGTATCGCGATCGGTGCAGATCGAGGCGGTCACCACGGGTGTCATCGCCTCGTTGATGGGAATCCTGGCAGGCTTTGGGGTGGCGTGGGCTCTGCGAGCGCTGCTGTCATCGTTTGCCATCAAGCTGCCAGAGGGAGCATTGGTGGTGAACCCTGTCTCCATGTTGCTGGCTGCCGGAATCGGCATCGTCGTCACGGTCGTGTCTGCGAGCTTGCCGGCTCGACGAGCCGCGCGGGTAAGACCGGTTGCGGCGATGCGTGACGTAGAAATCGACAGATCGTCCCTCTCCCGTGGGCGTGCTCCAGTTGGCACGCTCGTCACCGTCTCGGGGGCCGCACTTCTACTGGCTGGTCTAGCCGGTCTTGGGATAGCTGCCGTTGGTGGCGGGGCGATGGTCTGCTTTATCGGTGTTGCAGTTCTCGGGCCGATCTTGGCCGGGCCCGTCGCTCGCATCGTCGGTGTCCCACTGCAGCTACGGGGTGTCACGGGCGAGCTGGCTACTCGGAATGCCCTTCGCAGTCCGAAGCGGACTGCACGGACGGCGTCTGCCTTGATGATCGGCGTTGGTTTGGTTGCCTTCATCTCGGTTTTCGCTGCCTCAACGAAGGTGTCCTTCGCCGAGTCTTTGTCAGACAGTTTTTCCGGTACTCACGTCGTTGACTCCGGGGTCTTCGACGCCCGCGGCGGGATCAGCCCCCGGCTTGCCGAGGACCTTCGCAACAATGAGGAAATCGATCTGGTTTCTGAGACGAGGATCAGTCCTGCGGTTATCGATGGAGCAGCCACTGGCATGTTTCAAGCGTTCGACGCCGGAGAGATATCGACACTCTTCGATCTAGGTCAGATCGACGGCGATCTTGCCGACCTGGGCCAAAGGGGCATGGCGGTCGACCGCGAGTACGCGGACGAGAATGGGTGGAAGATCGGGACGGTGGTTCCGGTCACTCTGCCCACGGCAGATGTGGACTACACCGTCCGGTCCCTGTTCGATGGATCAGACTGGGTAGGTGACCAGTTCGTCGACGTCTCATCGTTCGATCGCTACCTATCCGGCTCGCTGGCCGCGCGGATCTATGTAGCGGGTGACGACGAAGCTGTCGCTCAGGCTGCTGCGTCCTATCCCACCGCCCTCGTGTTGGACAAAGAGCAGTTCTTCGATCAGGCAAGTGCCGAGATCGACCAGGTGCTGGGAATCGTCTATGCGATGCTCGCCCTCGCGATCGGGATCGCGCTGCTCGGAATCACCAACACGCTGGCCCTCTCGATCTTTGAGAGGACAAGGGAACTTGGGCTACTGCGTGCCGTCGGCATGACACGCGGCCAGGTCCGAGCAACCATTCGAGGCGAGGCGATCATCATCGCGCTCTTTGGAACCGCAATGGGTATCGCGGTTGGGACCTTCTTCGGTTGGGCAACAGTTCACGCTCTTGCCGATGAGGGAATCGACACATTCAGTATCCCGGTCACACGTCTGATGGTCATTACCGGTGCGGCCGTTCTCGCTGGATTGCTCGCCGCCATCCTTCCGGCGCGTCGGGCTGCCAGATTGCAGGTGCTCGACGCTCTGGCAACGACGTAACTGGGCGGTGAAAACAGGACGGTGGGGTGCCGATGAGCACGCCACCGTCCAGCGGTTCAGCGCTGGGCGCTGCAATGTCTGGATTGAGTCCGAGGCTGTCGCACCGACGCCTGTGTACCGAAGTGCACCGACCGACGCCAGGTTCCGCTGTCCACCCCACGCCACACCCCCGCCGCGTAGCCTGGGGTGACTCGACAGCAACGGGGGTGAGGGTGACCGTCCAACGCCTGTACTTGCTCGCCGTTGTGGCTGCCTTGATGGCTGCCCTGACCGCTGGTTGCGGTGAGGCCAACCCACCCTTGAGCGCGCCAGATGGCGCACCCTCGGCAGACGCACAGACAGAGTCGCCATCCGCAGTGCCGTCGAGTGCCACCACGCCGCCCGATGGCGAGACCTTCGAGCTCGACCGTACAGCTGCTGTACGTCAGCTGTCTGATGCCATGGCGACGATGAAGCGCCTGGACGCGGTCGCGATCTCGATCCACAACGACCAAGGGTCGTGGGACTTTCCGATCCCGATGATTACTGAGACCTACTGGATGCCAGCGACAGGTGACTTTCACGCTTCCTCTCGTGCCGACGATCCCGCAGGCGACGCCATCCTCGAATACCTCCATGTCGATGATCGCGACTACGCACGATTCCAGATGATCGCGGAGCCACCGACCAAGTGGTCTGACGTCACCGACACCCAAGACGAGAGGTCCGGGGAGGACGAGACCGACTTAAAGGAGCAGTGGATCACCGGTCTGGCGGACTTCGAGCCGATCGAAGCAGACCAGACCGGCCCGACCACGACGATCCACGGGAGCCTGCCGAGCGGCACTGCCATCACGCTTCTCGGTACCGACTTCGCCGGATCGCTGCCGCAGGAGGCGTACGACGGAGCCACTGCAGTCACGATCGTGATCGAGAATGGGCTCCCCCAGTCTCTCAGCTTCAGCGGTGAGGACGTCGACTTGGCGAAGGTCGACACCACCAACATGATCCCCGGCATGCTCGACGGCCTCCGAGCGTCCACTTACCGCTCGGAGTACGCGGAGGGCGAGCCCGCAGATTCGCTGACCCGCCCGGCCCCCGACGAGGTACGTCGCGTCTCCGCATTTTCGTGACGCCACTGCCACTGCGGTAATCAGCGATTCGCTTTTCGGCGACCCACTTCAGCCGAGAACCTCTCGCCCGGTCAACGGAGCCTTGGTCCAGGTAGTCGCGCACCAGGGACGACCATGCGCTGTGCTGCGTTGGCATCGGATCGAGGCAATGGTTCACGACTTCAGGAGGATGAAGACAAAGACCGCAGCTATGACCAGGAGGGTCAGCCAGCCTCCGGACGAATAGGTCTGCCACCGCGAGTCGGCTTTGGCATTTCGTGGAGTACGTGGCAGGACCACCGGACCAAGCATGCGCATCCAGAGTGGTGCGTTCTTCACAGAGGACTCCCGCAACTCAGCGAACGTACCTAGAGCCTGCGTTGCCAGGCC
>JBDTTS010000071.1:0-9526 GCA_039930525.1 Actinomycetes bacterium
GGGCCACTGCTGCGGCCTGTTCGCTCTCTTCTTCGACCTCGACCTCGAGGTTGAAGATGAAGCCGACCGACTCTTCCTTGATCCCATCCATCATGACGGCGAACAGGTCGAACCCCTCGCGCTGGTACTCCACCAACGGGTCACGTTGCGCCATTGCGCGCAGCCCAATTCCCTCGCGCAGGTAGTCCATCTCGTAGAGGTGCTCGCGCCACTTGCGGTCGAGGACTGACAGGACAACGCGTCGTTCGAGCTCACGCATCGCGTCGTGACCCAACCCAGCCTCACGCTCATCGAGAGCCTTGGCAGCGTCCCCCTGAATCTCGCTCAGCAGAAAGTCAGCGGCGAGCCCGGCTCGCTCGCCCCCTGACTCCTCTTCGAGTTCTTCGACCGTGACGCCAACGGGATACAGCGTCTTGAGCGCGGTCCAGAGCTGGTCGAGGTCCCACTCCTCCGGGAAGCCATCTGAGGTGGCCGCACGGATGTAGTCCGCCACGGTGTCGGACAGCATGTGCTCGATCTGGTCATGGATGTCTTCGCCCTCAAGCACGCGTCGGCGCTCTGCGTAGATCACTTGACGCTGCCGGTTCAGTACATCGTCGTACTTCAGAACGTTTTTACGCGTCTCGAAGTTCTGCGACTCCACCTGCCCCTGAGCGCTCTTGATGGCGTTGCTCACCATCTTTGCCTCGATCGGCACGTCGTCCGGGATATTGAAGCGGGTGAGGAACGCGTCCACAACATTGCCCTTGAACAGACGCATCAGGTCGTCTTCGAGCGACAGGTAGAACCGCGTCTCTCCAGGGTCGCCCTGACGACCAGATCGACCACGAAGCTGGTTGTCGATGCGGCGCGACTCGTGGCGCTCGGTGCCTAGGACGTAGAGGCCGCCAAGCCCAACGACCTCTTCATGCTCAGCAGCGACTGCCTTCTTCGACTTTTCGAGGGCGTCCGGCCAGGCCGCCTCATACGCCTCGGCATCCTCTACCGCCGACAAGCCGCGTTGAGCGAGCTCGGCAGTCGCCATGAACTCGGGGTTGCCTCCGAGCATGATGTCGGTTCCGCGTCCTGCCATGTTGGTGGCGACCGTCACTGCACCCTTGCGTCCGGCCTGGGCCACGATCTGCGCCTCACGCTCGTGGTTCTTCGCATTGAGGACTTCATGGGGCACTCCCCGCCGCCGCAGCTGACCAGACAACCGTTCGGACTTCTCGACACTGGTGGTACCGACGAGAACCGGCTGGCCGTCTTCGTGGCGAACCGCCAGGTCATCGATGACAGCGTTGAACTTGGCGTCTTCGGTCCGATAGACGAGATCGCCTTCATCGGCACGCACCATCGGCTGATTCGTCGGGATCGGGACGACGCCGAGCTTATAGATCTGGTGGAACTCGTTGGCCTCGGTCATCGCAGTTCCAGTCATGCCTCCAAGCTTCTGGTACAGCCGGAAGTAGTTCTGCAGCGTGATCGTGGCTAACGTCTGATTCTCAGCCTTGACCTCAACGCCCTCCTTAGCCTCGATGGCCTGGTGCAGGCCCTCGTTGTAGCGGCGTCCTGCCAACATTCGGCCGGTGTGCTCGTCGACGATCAGCACCTCGCCGTTCATGACGACGTAGTCCTTGTCCTTGACAAATAGCTCTTTGGCACGAATCGCGTTGTTGAGGTACCCGATGAGCGGAGTGTTGACGGACTCGTAGAGATTGTCGATCCCGAGGAAGTCTTCGACCTTCTCAACGCCGGCCTCGTTGATCCCGATCGTGCGCTTCTTCTCGTCGACCTCGTAGTGGTCGTCGGCGCGTAGTCGCTTGACCAGTTGCGCGAAGTCGCCGTACCACTTCGAACTCGCGTCGGCAGGCCCGCTGATGATCAGCGGAGTACGAGCCTCATCGATCAGGATCGAGTCGACCTCGTCGACCACGGCGTAGTAGTGGCCACGCTGGACCAGGTCGTCCTGCGACCACGCCATATTGTCGCGCAGGTAGTCGAATCCGAACTCGTTGTTGGTGCCGTAGGTGATGTCGCACCCGTACTGCTCGCGCCGCTCAGCCGGACGCATCCGGGCCAAGATGACACCGGTCTCGAGTCCGAGGAATCGGTGGACGCGCCCCATCCACTCAGAGTCACGCTCGGCCAGATAGTCGTTGGTCGTAACGATGTGGACGCCCTCACCGGCCAGGGCGTTGAGATAGGCAGGGAGCGTGGAGACTAGCGTCTTTCCTTCACCGGTTTTCATCTCGGAGATGTTGCCGAGGTGGAGCGCGGCCCCACCCATGATTTGCACGTCGTAGTGGCGCTGCCCAAGGGTGCGCTGGGCCGCCTCACGGACCGCGGCGAACGCCTCGGGCAGCAGATCGTCAAGAGTCTCGCCATCAGCGAGACGCTTCTTGAAGACGTCGGTCTCTTCTCGAAGCTCAGCATCGGAGAGGCCGACGAAGTCTTCCTCGATGGCGTTGACCTGCTCAGAGATGCGAACCAGACGCTTGAGGATCTTGCCCTCGCCCGCACGCATGAGCTTGTCGAAGAAAGCAGGCACGCATGAACTCCGTCGTCAGGAGGCAGCAGCGCCGGGCCTGAGACAGCCCAACGTTTGCAACGGTCGCGGTGGCCGTCACTGTTATCGTAATCAATTGGTGACCTACACCTGCGCTGCGGCAGGCTGAGGGCATGGACCTCGTTGAACTGACGGCCGGAGATCTGCTGCTCAGACCCTTTGTCACCCTCGACGCCGACGCCGTCTTCGTCGCCTGTCAGGACGAGCAGATCCAACGCTGGACCACCGTTCCTTCGCCCTATCGTCGCGAGGACGCCGACCAGTTCGTGGCCTCGTGCCCCGAGCGCTGGGCCGCCGGAAGCCCCACTTTCGCCTGCATCGAGGTCCGTACCGGTGCCCTGGTGGCCTCGGCGGACCTTCAGGACTGCGAAGCCGAGCAGGGTCCGATGATCGGGTTCTGGGTGGCACCCGGGGCTCGCGGCGGCGGAATCGCCGTGACTGTCATCCAACGGCTGGCCCGGTGGGCCTTCGACGAGCTGGCCCTGCCCCGGGTGCGCTGGGCCGCGTACGTCGGCAACGGTCGGAGTCGCCGAGTAGCCGAACGCGCTGGTTTCGTGATGGAGGGGACGGCTCGACTCGCCGTCGAGCAACGCGGCGAACGGCGTGACGCGTGGATGGCGTCAATGCTGCCCGAAGACCTCGCCCGCGCTGTCGGAGCCTCGTCGCCGGCGGTGGAGCGGGTTCCCGGCTGGCCGTACGAACCCATCACCTTGCGCACCGAGCGTCTGCTGCTTCGGCCGTTCCGCGACGATGACGCGGCATCGCTGCTTGCCTACGCGCAGGACCCCGCTGTGACGGCATGGGACCACGAACGTACGCCTGATCTGGCCGCGGCACTGGCACGTGCTCGGTCTCGCGCGGACTGGAGCTCCGGCACCTCGGCCGCGTGGGCCATCGCCTCGCTCGATGACCGTGAGGTGTTGGGGGGCATCGGGCTCAGCGACGTCGATGCCACTGGCCTTTGTGCTGAGGCTGGCTACGGATTGTTGGCCGAGGCTCGCGGACAGCGTTACACCGTCGAGTCACTTCAGGCAGTCACTCGTTGGGCCTTCACCGAAACTGGCCTCAACCGCATCTCGCTGCGCCACGCCGTCGGCAACGGGGCCTCGTGCGCGGTCGCCCGAGCCGCAGGCTATGCATTGGAAGCCACGATGCGTCAGTCCTACCGATTCGGCGACGGGAATCTGCACGACGAGCACCTTCACGCCCGACTCCGCACCGACGCCTAAAGGGCGCCGCAAGATGGGTGCAACGTCACGTTGCGTCCCAATGACGTAGTCAACGGACCACTCATCGGGTCGTTCCCTATGGGCTAGGGCGCTGGTCCCCGCCGATATGGGCTTGCAAGTCACTCCCCGTGGCGCCGGGCAATCCTTTGAGTTTCCCCATGTGTAGCCTGGGAAAACTCCAGCCCATGGCGGGGCCAGTTGTCGGACCCGGCAGGCATGATGAGGCTCATGAGCACACCGACCCACGACATTGCAGACCGCGTTGCCGCGGCCATCGATGCAGTGCCGTTGATCGGGGTCTTGACCGACGCCGGACTGCGCGATGAAGTGATCGCCTGTGAGCGGGCTGCGCAGCAGCTGCTCGCTCGACAAGCCCAGGCAATGGTCGAAATGGCGCGCCGGGCTGAGGCCGCCGACGCGGCAGAGGCCCAGACCCAAGGTCAACCCCAGTGGTCGTCTCAGACTCGCATTGAGTTCATCGTCGACGAGATAGCCGCGCTGCTGACCTGCACGAAGGTTGCCGCGTCGCACCGGTACGCCGCTGCCTGGGCCGCCGCGGATCATCCAGCACTCGGTGGGGCTTGGCAGCGTGGGCGACTTGACGCGCGCAAGGTCGAGATCATCGCTACCCAGGTGCACCTGCTCGGCAATGCCGACGCCGCTGCTTTGGCCGATAGCTCGGTCGACTACGCCATGACGCACACCGGCCCGCAGATCAGGGAATGGCTGCGGCGCCGAGTGATCGCGATCGATCCCGCAGCAGCAGAGGCGCAACGCCAGCACGCGCTGGCGGATCGCAGGGTCGTGATCACGCCACGCGACGACGGCACGGCTGAGCTTTGGGCGCTACTCCCCAGCATCAATGCACGTCACATCCAGCAAATCCTGACCAAGGTGGCGCACGACGCTGCCTCAGGCGACCCGCGGACGACCGACCAGCGGCGAGCGGACGCGCTTGTCGAGCTGGTCACGGGCGGCATCTCTGCTCCACCAGTGGCAGTGCAGGTTGTCGTCCCCGTCGACACCTTGGCGGGTCATGACGACGCCCCTGGCTGGTTCCCAGGGTGGGCTCCGGCCACCGCCGACGAGGTGCGACAAACCTGTGGCCAGGCCGGCCCACCGGCCGATCCCGCTCAGCCGCAGCTCACTCTGAGCCGCCTCCTCGCTGACCCGGCAACCGGCAGCCTGGTAGCCATCTCTGAGAAGCGCTATCGCCCCTCCGCGGCCCTCGACCGTGCGGTACGAGCCCGTGACGTCACCTGCCGGTTCCCCGGATGCCGCCGGGCAGCGAGCGCACCAGGCACTGATCTCGACCACACCGTGCCCTGGCCCGCAGGTCCTACGTCCGCCGACAATCTGGCCGTCCTCTGTCGCCACCACCACCGGCTAAAGCACTCACCAGGCTGGGCAGTGGCGCTCGACGCCCATGGGGCCATGACGTGGACCAGCCCCACCGGTCACGCGTTCACCACCACTCCATGGAAGTACCTCGAACCCCGCCCACCCCAAGAAGGCGGCCCCGACCCACCGCTTGAGTAGCGCAGACCAATGCGCTCGAGTAGTTGCCACCACCGCACTGTCAGGCACCGAGCTGGTTCGCCGCCCGTACTGTCACGCACCGCATCGCACCGCATCGCACCGCATCGCACCGCACGCCCACCCTTACACTCGCGACGTGGAGAGCAGCGACGGAAGCGAGTTGCGCACCGATCGTTGCCTCCTGCGCCCGTGGACGGTGGACGACGCGCACGTCGAAGCGGTGCTCGCGGCTGCGCGTGATCCGGAGATCGCCTACTACTCCAGTGTCGGCGTCGCCCGGACGCCCGCCCTGGCACGGAATTGGATCCGCGGACGCGACGAGAGTGGCCGCCTCGACTTCGCGGTCAGCATGGAGGAGTCCATCGTGGGGCGCGTGAGCCTGGCACATATTGATCCCGTGGAAGGCGTGGCTGAGTTCGGGTACTGGCTGCTCCCGCAGAGTCGTGGACGCGGTATCGCGTCGGAGGCCGTGGCCGCCCTGGAAGATCTCGCCTTCGGCAAGCTCACCCTCGGCCGGCTGGTGATCCGTCACGAACCCAGCAACGATCGGTCATGCCTGCTGGCGCGCCGCCGGGGTTACTTGGAAGAGGGCACCGCGCGCGGAGCCTTCGAGCGCCAGGGCGGACGCGTCGACCCCGCATGTGCATGCGCGCCTCGTCACAGATCCAGCGGTGCAGTGATCGCCTCACCGAGGTCGAAGGCGAGGTCACCCTTCGGACGCACGATGACGCCATCTAGACCGAGCCACCTCACCATCTGGTGCAGTTCGGTCGCCAGACGCTGAGCGGTTTCGTCAGGTGCATCCGGCTCCCGCCAAGCACTCTGCACGAGCAGCACACCGCTCTTTCGATCAGCCTTGAGATCGACGCGAGCAACGAGCTGCTCGTTCAGCAAGAACGGCAGCACGTAGTACCCGTGCACCCGCTTGTGCGCCGGGACGTAGATCTCGATGCGGTATCGGAAGCCGAACAACCGCTCGGTCCGGTCGCGCTCCCACACCACGGGGTCGAACGGAGAGAGCAGCGCGGCCCGCGCAATACGACGCGGAAAAGCGGCCTCGGGATCGAGGAAGGCCGGGTTCTTCCAGCCTTCCACCGTGACCGGCAGCAACTCGCCCGCCTCTGCGAGCTCGGCGATGCGGGCCTTGCAGTCCGCCGCTGGCAAACGGTAGTAGTCGCGAAGATCGCGCGAGGTCGCGACGCCGAGCGATCGAATCGAGCGTCGCAGCAACTCGCGCTGAGCCTCGGCGCGATCTGGCGCAGGAGCAGCGAGCACGCTGGCTGGCAGCACTCTCTCTGGAATGTCGTAGGCGCGCTCGAAACCACGTCGCTCCGCGGTCGTGATCTCGCCGGCCCAGAACAAGTACTCCAACGCCCGCTTGACGTCTGACCAATCCCACCACGGACCTGTACGGCGCGGTTGATCGCGATCATGTCGGGCAGCCAGTTCAGCCGCGGTGAGCGGGCCATCGGACTTGATGTCGGCAAGGAGACCGGGAAGCAGATCAGGGCGCTTGGCGACAACCGCACGCATCCCCGGCCAGGAATGTGTCTCGGCGGCGTTCATTCGCCAGCGCAACAAAGGATGGAGCTCGACCGGAAGAAGGCTCGCCTCGTGGCCCCAGTACTCGAAGAGGGAACGGGGTGAACGGTAGGCAGCCCGTTCGAGGAGAGTCGTGGGATAGGGGCCGATCCGGCTGAAGAGTGGAAGGTAGTGAGCCCTGGCCAACACATTCACCGAGTCGATCTGGAACAACCCGGTACGCCCGACCACCCGTCGCAGCGCCCGACGGTCGGGCGTTCCACGTGGGATCGCGTCCGTGAAACCCTGGGCTCCGAGCGCTACTCGGCGTGCCTGGGCAACAGAGAGCGACTCAATGCGCCGTGACGGCGAACTCACTTGGGTCATGCTGCGTGAGCGTACGGCCCGGCACTGACGCTCTGTGTGAGCAGAGCCGGAAAACGTGAGTAGACGTAGGGGGCCGATCAGGCTAGGACGCCGAGCTCGCCCGCCGCCAGCCCATGCGACTGCTGCTCACCACGGAGCCTGCGCCACCACTTTTTGTGATCATTGGGTGGGAGCCAGAAGAAAGTCAAACTCAGGTGATCTCGAGCAGCTTCTCGCGGACGGCGTACACGACCGCCTCCATGCGCGAGTGCAGCTGCAACTTCTCCAGGATGTTGCGGATGTGGTTCTTGACCGTGTTCTCGGAGATGAAGAGCTCTTTGGCGATGTCGCGGTTGTTGAGACCACGCGCCACGAGCTTGAGAACCTCAAGCTCTCGTTCGGTGAGCCGCGGCGTCGGTACCTGCTGGCTGCGTTCGTTCGACCGCTTGGCCATCAGGGCAAACTCGGTCAGCAGCTTGCTGGCCATCGCCGGACTGATCAACGACTGGCCGTCGTACACCGCACGAACGGCGCTCGCCACCTCGTCAATCGAGATCTCTTTGAGCAGGTAGCCAGTGGCGCCTGCCTTGATCGCCTCGTAGAGGTCAGCCTCTTCATCACTGATCGTGAGCATGATGATGCGAGCGCTCGGCACTACCTCCTTGATCGCCACACATGCCTCGATACCGGAGCCTTTCGGCATACGGACATCGAGCAGCACGACATCAGGCAGCAGTTCGGACGCCCGGTCAACCGCGGCAACGGCGTCTCCGGCCTCGCCCACAACCTCGATGTCGTCCTCTTGCGCCAGGACCATCTCAAGACCACGGCGAAAAAGGGCATGATCGTCGACGACAAGCACCCGGATGGGGTCACTGCCTCGAGCAGGGCGCGGGGTTTCCCCCGTGATATCCGCGGTCACGGCACCATGATGGCATGGAATGCCCCGTTCGGGTCACCCATTCGGGCTAGTTCACCACCCATTGGAACCACTACGAGTACCGATCTGGGCTACCGAGAGTGAGAAACCCGAACTGATCCGGGCCCGATCAGACCACGTCAGGACGCTGAGGCACCCGCACTGGCTGTCGCCGTGGCATCGACTTCAAGGTGCAGGACGCCGTAGTCGTACCCTTTGCGCCGATAGACCACGCTCGGCGTGCCAGAGGACGCGTCTTGGAAGAGGAAGAAGTCGTGCCCGACCAGTTCCATCTCATACAGCGCTTGGTCGAGGGTCATCTCAGGTGCCCGGTGGGTCTTCTCGCGCACGATGAATGGCCCCTGATCCACCTCATCGTCGGCATTGTCGACCGAGTTCACCGCGGGAGCCTCGGTTACGGCCGCCGCATGCATCCGCTCCGCCAAGGCACGGCCTTGACTGCGGTGGTGATCGTGGCGACGGTCAGCTGCGCGACGAAGTCGCTCGACTAGGCGGCTGTACGCCAGATCCAGAGCTGCGTACTTCTCGTCGGCTGCGGCCTCGGCTCGGATCACCGGCCCCTTGCCATGGCAGGTGATCTCGACGCGGAGCGCCTGATCTGCCAGTCGGGGGTTCGATTCCTGCGAGACCTCGACATCGACGCGGTGGCACTTGCCGTCGTATCTCTCGACCTTCGACAACTTCTGCGCAACAAGTTCGCGGAATCGATCCGAGACCTCGATGTGGCGCCCTCGAACAACGATCTCCATATTCCGCCCCTTCACGGGGAACCGACTCGATGAGCCGCTTCCTCAACCAGAGTGACGTAGGTGCACAGCACCTCCGCTGGACCCCTTCACGCTATCGGAGGCGGTGGGGCGGGGCGAGAGGCCCTTTGGGTCTCGACGGCCGCGATCACGCAGACTCGCACCACTCGGTAGCCGGCAACCGCGAGTGCACGATGAGCCTCATCTAACGTGGCGCCAGTAGTCATCACGTCATCGACCAATAAAGCCGGAGACCCCGCCACACTCGGGGGGCGCGCCGCCATGGCGCCCGCCACGTTTAGGCGCCGGTTCAGGACCGATAGCGCAGACTGATCCTGCACCGGGCGCGTCCACCTCAACGCCGCCGCCGTGGACAGACCCGTCATCGCGGCTGCTCGACGCGCGAGTCGAAGCGCGTGGTCCTGGCCTCGTGTTCGCGTGGCTGACCGGGTCGACGGCACAGGCACTAACAGCGCGCCGGCCAACGCAGGAGCTGGCCCGCCCTGTGCGGTACCCAACCCGGCTGTCAGCGCAGCAGCGAGCAGTCGCCCAAGGGGCGTAGCTAGCGCAAGGTGTCCGTGTTCCTTATAGGTGAGGACGGCAGCTCGCACCGACCCTTGGTAGCGGGCCCCGGCGA
>JBDTTS010000072.1:0-9520 GCA_039930525.1 Actinomycetes bacterium
CGAGCCCCGATGACGTGGAGCCCGACGACGGCACCGCATTGTCGACGATTGCGTGGGGGCTGAAGCACTTCTGGTGGGTGGTTCTCCTCGGCGTCCTTGGTGGCGCTCTGGTGGTGCCGTGGTACCAGTACCAGCAGCCGAGAGAGTATGACGCAACGGCACTTGTGGTGGCCGCAAAGCTCCAGATCTCGACCACGGTTCTGCCCCGCTACGCCACGTCGGTCTTCGACAATGGCGCCGTCGCGAAGGCGGTCGTGGCTGACTTCGGTCCTCGGGGAGACCTCGAGGATGTCGTGCCCCGCGAGGTCTCGATGGTCGCAGCGCAAGACTCCATCGTGATGGAAGTAATCGGCCACTCCGCGACCCCGCGCGAGGCAGTGGAGATCGCAGACGTCGCGGCCGCGACGTTCGTCGACGAGCTCAACTCGCCTGGCGAAGGGGTCGGGATCTTCGAGGTGCAGAGCAACGCGGCTGCACCGGTCGAAGCTACCGAACCCTTCAAGGCGGCCCCCTACTCGTTGATCATTGGAACTATCGGTGGTTCGATTTTGGGTGTGGGGGTCGTGCTCTTGATCCTCGTGCTGCGCCGACCAGTGGTCGCCGGACCACGGCGAGTTGTTGGCCTTCCGGTTGCGGGGCTGGTGCGCTTGCCGCGCCGCAGGCCCGGGAAAGCGCAGAACTCCAACCGCCTCGAGGGAGCCACGACTGTCTCCAGAAATATCTTGCGGCGATTTCCGGAAGTTGTCTACGTTCTCGGAGCCAAGCGTGGGGCGTCGAAAACTCAGATGGTCACATGGGCCATTCGGGATGGTCTCGGACGTGCTCCCACACGAGGGGCGCTGATTCGTCGCGTTGATGGTGAGAGTCCCGTCACTATTCCGGTCATCCATCTCGAGTCGTCCGAAGACCCTCGGCTCCTCGAGATGGACACATCGACGCTCGTCCTCATCGTGGCGCAGGAGGGTATGTCGTTGGCTGCCCTGCGCAGGTTCACCGACCCCTTTGACGAGGCACATGCGGCGCTCGTCCTTGTGCGGAGAACGCTGAGAGGGATGCCAGAGTCAGACGACTTCGTGGTCCTCCCGCCATCTTTGGCAGCGCCGACGTCGACTGCCGAGACTGAGACCACTGCTCCTGGGCTGTCGCGGGCCAAGCCACCACAGTGACCGACGGAGAGCGGCCGTCGATGGTGCAGAAGCGATACGTCATATCGGTGGTCGGCCCGGGGCGCAGTGGCACCACTGTGTTGGGCGGCATCCTCGGAGAGGTCGACGGCGTCTTCTGCCCGGGCGAGCTGCGGTGGCTGTGGAGCCGCGGCGTCTTGGGCTCCCGCCGGTGCGGATGCGGTGCGCTGATCACTGAGTGTGCGATTTGGTCGCAGGTGCTTGCGCGAGGAAATGCCGAGCCTGCACTGGCTGCCGCGACCGATCAGCGGGCTGCGGCAGAGGCCGTCGTTGCGTGGCAGGGCGAGATCGCGACTGGCCGTCAGGGCCGGCAGGTGCTGAACCCCTCCAGCACTAACGGATCGATTGCGCTTGAGGACTACACCGAGGTGCTGGGTGCAACCCTCGATGAGATCTTCGCCGTGACGGGCGCCTCGGTCATCGTCGACACGTCCAAGCGTCCGCAAGATGCCGCGGTCATCGCTAGGATTCCCGGTCTCGAGCACGTGGTCGTTCAAATGGTTCGTGACCCGAGGGCAGTCGCACACTCGTGGGGTCGAGTGAAGAAGTTGCCAACGAACGACAAGAGCACCGCAATGGGCACCCGAGGGCCTTGGTCGAGTCTTTGGCGGTGGACGCAAAACGGTCTTCGAGCTGAGCACCTGCGGCGAAACATCCCAGCTGATCGCTGGCTCTTCATCCGCTACGAAGACTTCGTTGCCGACCCCCGATCGGCGATCGATGACATCCTCTGCCGAGTCAGCCGCCCCCACGGCGACAACCCGATTCAGGCTGACGGCTCGGTCTCGATGTCGGGCAACCACACCGTCGCTGGAAACCCGAATCGTTTCGACAGGGGTGCCGTCAAGATTCGGTCAGATGACGAGTGGATGCGGGCCGTTCCGCGTGCTCGACAGGTCATGCTCGGCCTTGCCGCTCTTCCTCTGATGCGCAAGTACAAGTACCCGGTGAAGCCAACCGCTGACGCGAGGGTGAGCAGCGACGGTGCAGCTACTACCGGGAGCGGCTGACGACGACGCCCACGGCTTCGCGCAGGTCGGTGTAGGAGCGGTCCCTAACCGCACGCTTCAGACTGTCACTGAGCCGCACGGCGCGACGCGTGCGCAATCTCGAGAGTGCCGCCTCGGCCTTGAACGCGCGCGCTGCCATGTCCTCGACGGTGGCGTCCAGGGGTATCACGAACTCTTGGGGCGGCAGTTCAGCCGCCTCCTGCCAGACGTCCCGGCTCTGAGCAAGACTGCTCCCTGAGATGAGCCACGCATCTGCTGGCGGGTTCAGCCGTCCTGGCGTTGGCTGCGGTGAACCGATGTCGTATCCGCAAATTGCGGCAAGAGGCCCGCAGACATCGTCGAGGAGAGCAAGGTCATTGGTGCTGAGCTGATCGAGCCATCGCTCGGCGCGCTTGGGGTCGATGGCGTCGTGGGCGACGGTCCCTCCGTCGACGAGCCGCGGTGCATTCCGTTCACGCTGGGCTTTGTGGTGCTCAACAAGGGTGGGGGTCCACTCCTCATCGAGCCAGGTCATGAGCCCACGAGTCACCGGCTCGGGCGTCGCGACCAGATCTTCGTAGCGGCACAGCAGGAACCGATCACCGAGATCTGCACCGTTCTGGATCAAGGCTGCATTGGTCTCGCTCCAGTAGCGCGCGGCGGCGTCGACGGAGTAGTGGAAGCTTTGATTGAGGGACGAGACAGCGCCACCGGGGTGGCGCAGAATGCCGACGAAGACTGCGTCCGGAAAGATTTCGGCCATCGCCGGCATGTGCAGCGTGTGAAAGGGAGTCTTCTCGCCCCAGCGAATCTTGCCTTCCTCCTGCGCATGACGGTGGAACATGCCACCGAAGAACTCACGCAGCCGCTCGTCCAGCTCTGGCTCGGACCAGCCGATTCGGTGGTACCACTCAGCTCCGTTGCGCCAGCCGGGGATCTTCTTCACAGCGGCCGCGGCTCCCATGAAGCCAGTCTCGGAGCCGATCGAGATCGACGGGTGGCTGTCCAGCATGAGACGCAACAGCGTGGTGCCCGAACGCATGCCCCCCACCACGAAGATCGGTCCTGCCACAGTCTGGCCCTCCAGTCGTCCTTCTCCGGCCGCCCTCACTGTGAGAGTCCCCGTCCCACGACAATAGTCCCGACCGCCCTCCGCCGGATGCGGGTTCGGCTATCCTCAGATCGTCAGGAGCCCAGGGCTGCGCGAACAAGACGGCCTCGATCCTCCTCTCGAGCGCTAGGTCAACGAGCGACTCGACGTCATCGTTGTCTTGGGGGGTCAGCCGAAGTATGAACGCCAAGGGCGAAGCGGGCGATCAGCCCGATGAGCCGAACGTCTTCGACGACGGCGGCGCTTTCGACGATGCCGGCGCATTCGACGACGGCGACGAGCCTGAGGCGTCCGACTCGAGCACTGCCGCCGATCAGCACGAAGAAGGCTCCGCGCCCGCCTCGGACCACAAGCATCTGCGTGGGTCGGCGGCGCTGCTGATGGGTCGAGGGGTCTCCCTCCTCATCACGTTGGCGACGCAGGTCGTCATGGTTCGTGGCCTCAGCAAGGAAGACTTCGGCTCATTCGCCTATGCATTCGCGCTTGCTGTTGCCGGTCGGCAGATCCTTAGCCTGGGCCAGGGCAAGATGCTCAGCCGGTTCATGGCCAAGTACGACGAGGAACGCGACTTTGCGCGGATGTTCGGGAGCATGGCGGTCACGGGCGTCACGATCGTCCTGACGAGCTCGCTGGCCTTCGGAGCGTTGGTCGTCCTCAGTCGTCAGGGTGCGGGTAGCGACTCGGGCCTGGACTACCAGATCCTTCTGGTGCTCTTCCTTCTTGCACCGATGGAGGCGCTGGACCAGGTCTTCGTCTCACTCTTCGCGGTCTTCTCCAAGGCGCGGTCGATCATCTTCCGGAAGTACCTCTTCACCCCTCTCCTTCGCCTCGGAGTGGTGGTCGCGATGGTTGCGCTGAACGCGAGCATCACGTTCCTCGCAATCGGCTACGTCATCACGGGGTTGCTCGGGCTCTTTGTCTACGGGCAGCTCTTCTTAAGAGAGCTACGGAAGCGTGAGCTCCTTCAAGAGCTGCACCCGCGCCGGCTGATCTACCCGGCTCGCGAGATGATCTCGTTCTCGGTTCCGACCCTGACCACCGAGCTGGTGTTCCTCGCCACCAACACGGTCAGCGTCATGATTCTTGCTTCACAAGCAGGCGTGGACGCGGTGGCGAACTTCCGCGCGGTGATGCCCACGGCACGGCTCAACCAGTTTGTCTTCGTCACCTTCGTGACGTTCTTCTTGCCGACAGTCTCGCGGTTGTTTGCTCGCAATCTGCATGACCGGCTGCGGGAAACCTATTGGCACTCCGCATTGGTGCTCGCGGTGTTCACCTTCCCGATCATCGCGATGACCGGGCCCTTCGCCGAGCAGACCACCGTGACCTTGTTCGGTGAGCGCTACGCCGACTCGGCGATCATTATGGCGCTGCTCTCACTGGGGTACTACTTCAACGTGTCTTTCGGCTACAACGCGTTCATGCTGCAGGTGTACGGGAAGCTTCGCTTCCTGACTGTTGTCAACCTGTCGGCGGCGGCGGTCAGCGTCGGTCTGACGTTCGCCCTGGTACAGGTGGCCGGGGCTGTTGGTGTGGCGATCGCCACCGCTGTGACGCTTATTGGTCAGAATCTTGCCAACCAGGTGATGCTGACGCGAACGATCGAGACCCCCCTGATCGACCGAAGTGTGCTCCGCCCCTACGTGCTCATTGTCACTGCGCTCACAGCGCTCACAGCAGTCGCGCTGGTCGTGCAGCCCAACTTCGTGGTGGCCCTGGTGGTTTCAGCACTTGTGTCGCTGGTGCTGCTCAGGCTTTCCCGCAAGCAACTGCAGCTCGTCAAGACGTTCCCAGAGATCGCGAAGCTGGGATGGGCTGCTCGTCTGGTCACCTAGGCCGGGCAGAAATCCCCACTGACCGTCAGCAGGTACGGGAGCGAACCCGTGAGCGACGGTGTCGGTCAGTCGGACCCGCCGCGTATCGACGAGAGCGCGCGGGCCGCAATGGCCGCGATTGCCACGGCGCCAACCACAGCAATGATCCGGTTTGGATCGATGGCGGGCTGCCAGCTGACCTTGCCGCCCTCGATGACATAGACGCCTACAGGCTTGGCGTGCATACCGAAGCCGCCGCCTTCGCCCTGTTCACCTGACTCGTCCAAGCCGCTGCCGCCGCCACCGCCTCCGGAGACGCGCGCTGCCGGGATGACGGTGATGCCGTCCTTGTCGATCGGTGGCGCAAAGACGGTGCTGACCGACAGGTTGTCGCGCGCCTTGGTGAGCAGCTCTTCGACGTTCATGACCTCTCCTTGGACGGGATCGGTCGGTGGGTCGGCGCTAGCTGGCGAGACGCGGAGTGGTCGCGCGCAACTGGCGGTCGACTTCTTGGCCGATCAAAACGGGAATGAACTCGGTGATCCGGGCACCCGCAAACGATGCAGCACTCGCGGACACCAGGGCGGCCACGTCGGCTTCGCTGGCGTGCGGAAACTTGGCTACCAGCTCCGCAACCACCGCGTGGACGGCGTGATCCAACTGGTCGTCCGACAGCTCGGGGGCGTCGGTGGGGATGCGCTCAGTTGTTGTGCTCATCGGCACTCCCTCGCTGGCCTAGTCTCGGTGCGCTTGTGACGCATGGATGCCTGTCTCCGAGTCAATCGCTGGTGGGACAACGGAAACACGGCACTGGGCCCCAGGTGCACCCCCTTGTCGACTTGTTCACCTGCTGTTCACCTCCGGCTCTTGGGCCGCGGTGGGTTCGGCAGGACGTGATCGGGCAGCAGGTCGGCCACGAGCACTCGGGCGCGCAGGTCGATGTCGTCGATGATCACGCGCACGGTGTCGAGGTCTTGGCCGGCGGGATCGTCGACGGGCCAGTCCTCGTAGCGCTTTCCAGGGTAGAACGGACACGCCTCTCCGCACCCCATCGTGACCACGACCTCCGCCTGCCGCACGGCGTCATCAGTGAGAGGTTTTGGAAACTCGTGCGAGGCGTCGAGTCCGCGTTCGGCGAGCACAGTCGCCACCTCTGGGTGCACCTCCGTGCCCGGCTCGGACCCGGCAGACGTGACGAGCAGCCGTCCGGCGCCGTAGTGCGCCAGCAGAAGACGTCCCGCTACTGAGCGGCCGGCGTTCTTGCAGCAGGCGACGAGCACCTGGGGGTGGGCGGTCATCGTGGGGTCTCCCTCGTGCGGCTCGTGCGACGTTCTAGCGGAGGTAGAGCTCGGGGTCGATCGGCCGCCCAGCCAGCCGAACCTCGAAGTGCAGGTGCGGGCCGGTCGTATAGCCAGTCTCGCCGATCGCACCGAGGGTGTCGCCGCGCTTCACCCGGTCGCCGATGCGAACATCGAGCGAGCGGCAGTGCGCGTAGAGCGTAGCCACCGACTGACCGCGGAAATGGCCATGCCACACCACGACGTAGTTGCCGTACGCGACGTCGAAGTCGGCTCGAATGACCGTGCCCCCTGCTGCCGCCTGCACGGGCGACCCGGCACCGCTGAAGTCGGTGCCACTGTGCAGCTTCCGCACATGCAGAACCGGGTGCATGCGCATGCCGTAGGGACTGGTGACCTCGCCCGACGCCGGGCTCGACAAATGCATGCCGAATGACGGTCCACCGGTCAGCGCTGCGAGCTCGCGGCCGAGCTGCGAGGACGCGAACTCGTCAATCCACCATGCCTCGCGCGCGCTCACCTTCGCCTGGCCGGCGAAACGAAGGAAGACCTTCTTCGCCTGACGTTGCGCGCGGTTGGCCGCGAGCTCGACGGCGACGGCTTTGGCTTTCGCTGCACGTGCCTGCGCTTGCAGTCCGACGGCCGCGAGCTGGGCAGCCTCCAGGTCGTCGACGTTGACGGTGGAGTGAGTGAGGCCGTTCGACAGGGTCTCGGCCACATTCGTCAAGGTCTGGCTCTGCTGGAGGTAGGCGTCGGGATTGGCTGACAGGTCAGCAGCGAACAGGCCAGCGGCCGCGGGATCCAGCAGCAGCGGAGCGCCAGTGGGGCTGGCGTTCATCACCCGCACGGCCCTTGCCAGTGCTGCGTCGGCTGCAGCCTGTCTGCGTAGCGCGCCGTGCAGGTCGGACTGTGTCTGCGCCTCCCTGGCACTGGCCCTGCGTGCCTGGTTGCGCGCACGGTCGGCTGCAGTGGCGGCTTGGCGAGCGGTCTTGGTCGCCTTGCGCAGGCTGTCGTTGGCGACGTCGATGGCGAACCGATGTTTGAGGTTCTGTTTCTTGCTGAAGGCCTTGTGATCCTTGTGCTTGCGGTTCGGCTTCTGGGTGTCATCGGGTTCGTCGTCGTCCGGTAGTGCGGGGTCCGGGTTCGATGTTGGTGGTTGCGAGGACGGCGGTTGGGTACTGGGCGAGCTGGTACTGGATGAGCTGGTGGGCGACGGCGTGCTCGACGGGGTGCTCGACGTCGACGTCGACGGCGTTGGGGTTGGGGTCGGGGTCGGGGTCGACGAACTCGTCGGCGACTGCTCTGGCGTGACGGAAGTCGTGGGCGTCGGTGAGGGCGATCCTTCGTCGGCACTGGCAGCTGGGACAGTGATCAACAGATTCACCGCCGTCGCCATGGCGATCGCTGCCGTCGTGGCGCGGCCGAGTCGCCGAGCGCCGTGCGCCGGCCGCTTTGCTGGGTCTGGCGACTTCGTGGTCATGAGCTCCCTGTGCTCGGGACTGTAGGCCGGTTGGTCGCCCTATTGGTGGGGAATGACGAGAAGGTAATGCGCGGCGGGGTAGATGCCGCCGGCGGTCGCTCATGGTGACCGGCGGGCTACTCAGCGAAGTAGCTCTGGGCATACTCACCAATGCCGTCTACTGACGATCCACGCGCTGAGCTGTTCGCCTTCCAGGTGAGCACGATCGCACCGGTGACCGCACGGCAACGTCGTCGACGTTCGTCGAGTGCTCGACGGCGGTCGAGGTGAACTCGAGCTCGACGTGTACGTCGCACACGGTGGCGGCTGCGGGCGTGCGAGGCTGTGCGTGTGCGCAGTCGCGGGTGGGTCCTCGTCACGGTCGTCTTGATTCTCGCTGTCGTTCTCGCCGGTGTTGGCGCCGCGTTCCTGACCCGCGGCGGCCCAGGGAACGGCGCTGGCGACGCCGAGTCCGATCTCGGTGGGACGCCGTCGCCCTCAGCGCCCGAAGTGATGCCGGGAGTCTTCGACCTGCGCCAGGTGCTCTTTCAGGAGTCCGGTGAGCTGCAGCGGCGTCCACCGCTACCGCCCGGCCCTGCCAAGGGCGGCAAGAGTGCAACGCGTGACCTACAGCGCGTCGACTGCAACTTGGCTGCGCGTCCGATGGAGCCGGGCGACAACGTCATCTTGTGCGACTCGTTCGGCTTTCGCTATGGACTTGGTCCGAGCGAGATTCCCGCCGACGCCGTCGACCAGGCGATTGCTTTGCAGGGTCAGTCCGGAGCTGGGTGGGTGGTGCAGGTGTCGCTGAACGCCGACGCCGCTCAGACGTTCGCCGATGTGACCAAGCGCGTCGCGACGCTTGGGCCGCCGTTGAACCAGCTGGCGATCGTGCTCAACGGGGCGGTGGTGTCAGCGCCTGCGGTGCAAGAGCCGATCAGCGGTGGCTTGCTGCAGATCACCGGCACGTTCACGCAAGAAGAGGCAGAGGCGCTCGCTGCCTCGCTGGCCTGACGCCGGCGTTGGCGGTGATTGCGACACACCTGCGGTATCGCAACCACCGCCAATGAAGCGGGATTGCCTACGGAGCGGTGACCGTCCAGGTGCCGCCAACGTAGGGGGCGTCACCGAGGACGTCCCAGAAGAGGATGACGCCCACCGATTTCCCGTTCACCTGCAGGTAGCGCTCATCGGAGTAGGCGTAGCCATGGTCCACGTTGTTGTACTGCTCGTTGTAGAGGCAGAGGAACCCCGGGGCCGCCTTGCCGGGCCCCTTGCACTTGTTGGTGTTTGTGTCCTTGCGAATGTCCTTGACCTGTTCATTGGGGATCGGGGTGGCCAACGGGCGGGCGTATGTGATCGAGGTTCCCAAGAAGCCACCGGCCCCGGTGCTGTTGGCGCCGCCGGCGCCGAAGGTTCCCGACATCGACTGACCGGACTTGATCGGTGTGAGGTTCTTGGCCTTCGGGACGGCGCCCAGGCTCGGCTCTTTCACCTGCTTACCAGTGACCGTGTTCTTCTTGATGTCGGCGCCGTTGATCAGGCTGCCAGCTACGGCGGTGCCGCCCATGGCCACGACCAGGGCGATGACGGCAACCACCATGGCTGGGGATGGCCGGTGTTGGAGGATGGACTTCATGCGCGAGCTCCTTGAGTGGGTGGGTA
>JBDTTS010000073.1:0-9368 GCA_039930525.1 Actinomycetes bacterium
GCCATCGTCTCGACGGGACTTGTCGGAGCGGCCGGACGCGTCCAGGCCTGGGGAGTTGGCCCTGGGCTAGGGGTGGGCGATGACGCGCGCCAGGTGGTGGCCGACGTGCTGAGCAGTGACGTTCCCGTGGTGGTCGATGCCGATGCGCTGACCATCATCGCGCGCGAGCCAGCGCTAGTAAGTTCGCGAGTTGCACAGACAGTCGTCACTCCGCATCTTGGCGAGTTCTCTCGGCTGGCGCCTGATCTTGACCTATCTGCCAATCCGGTGGCAGCGGTTCGCGAGCTTGCCGTCAGGCTGAACTGCACGGTGTTGGCAAAGGGCGCAACCACGATCGTTGCTGATGCCGACGGCCAGGTGCGGCTGAACCTGACGGGTACCCCCTGGCTTGCCAGCGGTGGCACAGGCGATGTGCTGACTGGCGTGATCGCTGCTCTCTTGGCTGGCGGTGTCTCAGCGATCGATGCGGCGTCCGCAGGAGCATTTCTGCACGGAATCGCGGGGCGCCTGGCCTCCGACGGGGCACCCACGACGTCAGATGCGGTGGCGGCGGCGTTGCCCGACGCGATACGCGCGGTGTCGGGTACCTGATCGGCCGCTGTGGCCGACGGTGCGAAGATGAACAAGTGTCCACCCCCGCTCGCGAGCTCGTGATCGATCTCGATGCCATAGCTGCCAACACCGCCGTCCTGGCACAGCGCTCGGCGACGGCGGGCTTGATGGCCGTCGTCAAGGCCGACGCCTACGGACACGGCCTCGTCCCATCGGCTCGGGCGGCGCAGCGTGGGGGTGCTACGTGGCTGGGGGTCGCCCTGCTCGATGAGGCCTTAGCGTTGCGTAGCGCTGGGGTCGAGGGCCCGGTGCTCGCCTGGCTGCTGGGCGTCGACGAGGACTGGGCGGGGGCCATCAACGCCGATGTCGACCTGTCCGTGTCGGCCGAGTGGGTGCTCACGGCCATCTCCGGCGCCGCCATGGCGGCTGGCCGAACGGCGCGCGTCCATCTGAAAGTCGACACCGGTCTCGGCCGGTCCGGCGCCCCTGCCGACGACTGGTCCGATCTGGTAGCGGCTGCCCGGCGCGCCGAAAGCGATGGCAGCGTCCGTGTCGTGGGGGTCTGGTCGCACTTTGCCTACGCCGATGCCCCAGGGCACCCGACCATCGACCGTCAGGTCGACGCTTTTCGCGATGCGGTCGCGGTGGCCGAGCGCGCAGGATTGCGGCCTGACGTGCGCCACCTGGCCAATTCCGCTGCCACTTTGACGCGTCCCGATACCCACTTCGACCTGACCCGACCCGGCTTGGCCGTCTACGGGTTGTCTCCGCTGGTCGACGCACCCTCGAAGTCGCTCGGCCTTGAACCGGCCATGTCGTTGCGCGCTTCCTTGGTCCTGGTGAAGCGCGTCTCCGCTGGACACGGCGTCTCGTACATGCACCGCTACGTCACCAATGCCGAGACGACGCTTGGTCTTGTACCCCTCGGCTATGCCGACGGGGTGCCGCGGAGCGCCACCAATGTTGGCCCGGTCCTGGCAGGTGGACGTCGTCGAACCGTTGCCGGCGTCGTATGCATGGACCAGTTCGTCGTCGACTTCGGTGATGATGGCGCCTCCGTCGGTGACGTCGTCACGCTATTTGGATCGGGGGCTGACGGAGAACCGACAGCGCAAGACTGGGCGAATGCGACCGGCACGATCTCGTACGAGATCGTGTCGCGGGTCGGACCGCGCGTAAGGCGGCGCTACATCGGGGGTACGACACCATGAATCCCGCGCACCGCGTCGGCGTCGCAGGTGCCGCTCTGATGGCTGCGGCGGTCGGGGCCGCAGCCGGTTTGGCGGCAGAGCGGATGGTGGTGGGGCGTCCGCTTCGGCGTGGTGAGACTCCCGGGGGGCGGCTTGGCCTGGGGCAGCTGCGCGGTGACGCTCAGATCGTGCCCATGGACGACGGGGTCGAGCTTCACGTGGAGACCGACGAGCCGCATGCGTCAGCCCCGTGGCGCGATCTCACCGTGGTGTTCGTCCATGGCTACGCGCTCAACCAGGACTGCTACCACTACCAGCGTCTAGCGATGCGTGGGTCCGCCCGCCTCGTGTTCTACGACCAGCGATCACATGGGCGCTCTGGCCATGGCAGCCCGGAGTCGGCGACGATGAAGCAGCTCGCTGCCGATCTGAACCGCGTCCTCGATGAGGTAGCGCCGAGTGGACCTGTGGTACTGGTCGGCCACTCGATGGGCGGCATGACAATACTCGAGCTCGCCAGTCGAGCACCCGAGTTGTTCGGTGACCGGGTGAGGGGGGTGGCCCTGTTATCGACCTCGGCAGGAGACATGTCAGACGTCACGTTAGGCCTTCCAGCGTTTGCTGCGCGCGGGCTGCGCTATCTCGCACCGACGGTCATGCAACTCGGACGCCGCACTACTCAGCTGTTGGAGCGCAGCCGGCAGTTCAGCAGCGACCTCGCTGTCATGGTGACCAAGGTGTACGCATTCTCCGACGACGTGCCCGTAGAACTCGTCGACTTCAGTCTGGAGATGATCAATGCAACGCCCATCGACGTCCTCACCGAGTTCTATCCGGCGCTGAGCGATCACGACGCCTTCGGAGCCCTGGATGTGCTTAACGGTACTGAGACGCTGGTACTCGTAGGTGCGCAGGACCTCTTGACCCCGGCTGAACACAGCCGTCAGCTGGTCAAGGGCATTCCCGGTGCAGAGCTGGAGATACTTGATCCTGGTGGTCACCTGGTCATGTTGGAGCGCCCCGACGACGTCAACTCGCACCTCATCGACTTGCTGGAGCGGGTCGCGCGGGGCCTTCCCGAGTGACCGCTGGTCAAGTGGCCTCGATGCCGGTGGCCGTTCCGGACGCCAGCGCAATGCGGGCGCTGGGCGCCAGCCTGGCCCGGCTCTGCAGCAAGGGCGACATCGTGTTGCTGAGTGGTCCGCTAGGGGCGGGAAAGACCACGTTCACGCAGGGATTCGCCGCCGGACTTGGCGTCGATGACGCGGTGACGTCGCCGACCTTCGTCATTGCGCGCGTGCATCACTCTGCCATCGATGCACCAGACCTGGTGCACGTGGATGCGTACCGTCTTGGCGGCCTGGCAGAACTTGATGACCTTGGGCTCGACGCGTCGCTATCCGAGTCCGTCACGGTGGTGGAATGGGGTGCCCAGCACGCCGAGTTCTGGGGCACTGACCCGATCATCGTCACGATCGAGCGCGACGTCGCACCGTCGGGCGAGGATCTCGCCTCCGAGACCCGGATGGTGACCGTCCATTGGCCCGACGGGCGTCCATGAAGACGGCGTTGACTTCGTCATTTGGACGCAACGTGACGTTGCACCCGCCTGAGGATGGGTAGGGTCGCCGGGTGCTGCTGTTGGGGTTGGACACCGCGACTGCGGTGACGACCGTTGGTCTCGTGCGATCAGCGAGTGACGGCACCCACGAGATCTTGGGCGAACGGTCGCATCGTGACCCTCGCCGACATGGCGAAGTGCTGCCGGTGCTGATCGGCGAAGTTCTGCGCGCATCCGGGGCCGCACCCTCTGACCTGGGGACGATCGCTGTTGGCGTTGGCCCTGGTGCCTATACCGGGCTGCGAGTCGGATTGGCGACTGCGCACGCCCTGGGTCTGGCCTTGCAGATCCCGGTGCATGGCATGAGCACTCTTGATCTGCTCGCGTTCGACACACACCGCACCGAGCCCTTCGCCATCGTCACCGATGCCAGGAGGAGAGAACATTTCTGGGCGACTTACTCGCGTTTCGATCAGGCCAGGTCTGACCCGACTGTAGGTACACCGGATGCAGCACGTGTGGCGCTCGCTGGTCTCGACGTTGTGTGCCCTCCAGGTACCCCCGCTATCGACGGCTTGGCGATGTATCAGGGCGCCGATCCCAGCGCGGCTGCTCTTTGCGAGGTTGTTCTGCATCGATTGGAGGCGGGGTTAGGCACCGGAGCCCCCACCGCCTGCTATCTGCGGTCGCCCGATGTCATGCCGGCTTCGACCCCGAAGTCGGTGCTGTCGTGATGACCAGCGACACGCTCGTCGTACGCCCCATGCGGTGGTGGGACATCGCGGCCGTCCACACCATCGAGCAGCAGGCATTTCCTGACACAGCCTGGTCGCAGGAGACCTTCTGGTCAGAGCTGGCCGGAGTGCCAGACACCCGGCACTACCTGGTGGCCACGAGCGACGAGACGCTTGTCGCGTATGCCGGGCTCATGGCGGTGGGGCGTGAGGCGGACGTCCAAACCTTGGCGGTGTCGAGAAGCGTGCGACGTACTGGGCTTGGCAGACGGCTGCTCGACGCGTTGATCGACGAGGCGGCGCGCCGTCACTGTTCACGCCTCAGCCTTGAGGTGGCGTCACACGCCGAGGGCGCCAGGAAGCTTTACCTCGCCAGGGGCTTCGAGGTCAGCGGACGCCGTTCCGGGTACTACGGCAGCGGCCACGACGCGCTCGTCATGCAGTTGCCTCTCACTTCTGGTGACGTGAACGTTCCCGACGAGTCGTCGTCGTGAGCAGTGAGCCGCTGGTTCTCGGAATCGAGACCTCCTGTGACGAGACCGGGGTAGGTATCGTCCGTGGATCGTCACTGCTTGCCGACGCGGTCGCGACCAGTGTTGACGAGCAGGCGCGGTTCGGTGGCGTGGTTCCGGAGGTGGCGAGTCGCGCGCACGTGGAGGCGATGCCGGCAACATTGCAACGTGCACTGGCTGACGCAAAGGTGTCGTTGGCCGACATCGACGCCATCGCGGTCACGGCCGGTCCCGGGCTGGTGGGTGCGTTGCTGGTCGGCACAGCCACTGCCCAGGCGCTGTCGCTCGCCACAGGCAAGCCGCTCTTTGGCGTCAACCACCTCGCGGCGCACGTGGCTGTCGATCGTCTTGAGCACGGGGCGCTGCCTCAGCCAGCCATCGCTCTTTTGGTCAGCGGTGGACACTCGTCACTGCTTCGGGTCAATGACGTGGCCTCGGACGTAGTGGCCCTAGGGGCGACGATCGATGATGCAGCCGGTGAGGCTTTCGACAAGGTCGGACGCCTACTCGGCCTGCCCTTTCCCGGAGGCCCGCACATCGACCGCTTGGCGGCGCACGGTAATCCAACTGCTATTGCCTTCCCGCGCGGACTCACCAGCCAGCGTGACCTCGACCGCCATCGCCACGACTTTTCGTTCTCCGGGCTGAAGACCGCCGTCGCTCGCTGGATCGAACTGCGTGATCGAGAAGGGGAACCGGTTGCTGCCAGCGACGTCGCAGCGTCGTTTCAGGAGGCCGTCGTCGATGTCCTCAGCAAGAAGGCCGTTGACGCCTGTCGACAGGAGGGCATCGAGCACCTGCTGCTCGGCGGTGGAGTCGCCGCGAACTCGAGGTTGCGGGCTGTATTGGACGAGCGATGTTCACGCGCAGGAATTGCGCTGCGGGTTCCGCGCCCAGAGTTGTGCACCGATAACGGCGCGATGGTTGCTGCTCTAGGGGCTGCGCTTGTCGAGTCAGGCCAGCTCCCCTCCAATCTCGGCATACCGGTGCATTCGTCACTATCTGTCGAGCAAGTCACTGTGAGGTAGGTCGTTCTCCTCACACATCTGGGGTAAACATTCGATTTGGCTGCCCAGACAGACCGGAGGCCAGACAATGAGGGCCGACGAACTCAGCTGGACGTGAGGGGTAGCTGGATGAAGGGGGAACGGCTGGTCGATCGCCGCACGGTGCTGCGCGGCGCGGCAACGACGGCGGTGCTGGCCGGTGCCGGGCTCGGGCTCGGACCCATCGGTCGACGATCGGCCCGGGCGGAGGACGGCCTGGTGCCCACGCGCATGGCCATGCACGTGCATGCATCGTTCAGTGAAGGCATCGGGTCGATGCAGGCGCATCTCGCCGAGGCCGAGCGCACGGGTGTCGAGGTCATCTGGTGGACCGAACACGACCATCGCATGGTGGCCAGGCGCTTCCTCAGCGACGTTCACTTCAACGGCCTCTCCGAGTACTCAGATGGCGCGAGCGTCAGTTGGAAGCCGTCGTACCAGGGGTCGCTGGCGAAATCGTCGGCGTCCATCGTCTCCAAGCCGGTCTCGCCCAACGACGTCGGTGGCAAGGCCATGCGCCTGTCGGCGGTGAGCGGAAGCGCCTTCGGCGGGACGCGCACGATGACAGCGAGCGCCAAGAACTACGGGCTTACTACGTCGATCGACGGCACGACGGTTGTCATCGATGTGCGCCCCGTCAACGTCGGTGACGACGCCTGGTTCGACATCGTTGTCGAAACGTCGTATCGACCAGCCACTGCAGGTCGACCAGCCGGTCAGTACCGACTGCGCTACCGCCTTGGTGGTGGCCGCCCACCTGAGACAGTGGTCGAGGTGGAGGCGCTCGACGGATTGATCGTGCTTGCGGCCCAACCGCGCTGCTGGACCACGCTGGAGCTCGATCTCGTCAGCGGTTTCAGCCAGTTGTGGCCGGATGTCGACTTCCGTGACGCGGCCCTGACTGAGTTCGCGCTGGCGATCACCTCTCGCAACGAAGAGCCGTCGACCACAGTGGTGGACGCCTTGCGTTTCGTCCGTGACCGCAAGGGGCCTGACGCGGTCCTCGACGTCCAACGAGAACTGATGGCCCACTACACGCCGCTATACCCGACGGTGGTGCAGCATCAAGGACTTGAAGTTTCTGAGAACACACCGCACCTGAACTGGTTGGGCAATCCTGAGATTTGGCCAGCCAGCCATCCAGGCAACTCCGACATCGGCTTAGCCGTCTCCACAATCCAGGCCAGCGATGGCGTTGCGTCGTACAACCATCCGTTCGGGACCTCAGGCGGGCCGTTCACGTCAAGTCAGCGGAACGCGAAGCGGCGGTCGCTCGCGGCCACTTTGATCGATGAGCGAGTGTTTGGTGCCGATGTTCTGGAGGTCGGCTACAGCGGCGAACGCGCCGGGATGACACAGAGCGACTACGTCGCTATGTGGGATGTCTTGTCGCGCAACATCGTGTTCGCCACCGGGGTTGGCACCACCGACGACCACCGAGGCATCAGCTGGACAGAGCAGCAGTGGCGGCACGTGACGGGGGTCTGGGCCCCTGACACTGCGCTGGCGTCCCTGCAGAGTGCACTGCGAGCTGGGCGGGCGTGGTTCTCCGATCTCGCCGCCTTCAACGGGACTCTCGACGTCGTCGGAGCCGGATTCGTGCCCATGGGTTCTGCCGGCCTAATTGACACTGAGCGAGCCAGCCTCGACGTCCATGTCGAAGACCTTCCCCCGGATTGGCGCATCGGGGTGATCAGCGGGGTGGCTGACGAGGCGGGTAGCGCCATCGTCGACCCAGACGTGTCAACGCGAAACTTTGCAGCAACTGCTGTGGTCGACGGAGTCCTTTCGGTCAAGGTCGACACCTCGGTGTCACGGTTCCATCGCGTCGTCCTTCGGGACGCCGGCGGCGGCGTACGGGCCTACTCCAACCCCCTCTGGCTGCTGCGCCAGATTCCGACGACACCAATACCGGAGGTGCGCCTGGCTGTTCCCCCTCCGCAGCCGACCGACCCGCCGACCGACCCACCGACCGACCCACCTCCTGGACCCGCCGTGGAGTAGCGCCCGGGGATCGGCGATGATGGCCCGGTGATTGTGCGTATGTGGGAGACCCCCGTGAAGCCCGGCCAGATGGATGCCCTGATCGAGTACGTCAAGGCAGAGGTGTGGCCCGGCGTAACAGCGGCGAAGGGCTTTGTTGGTGGCGAGGTGCTGCGCTCGTTCGGCGAGGGCAGCGACAGACTGCTTCTTGTCACCAGGTGGCAAAGCACCGAAGCACTCTCGGGGTTCCTCGGCCCCGACTGGCAGGCGCATCAGATGACGCCGGTGCCCGCCGAGGAACCGCTGCTTGCCGGGTCGCCGTTTGTCGACCACTGGAACCACGTCACCACGTTCGACGCCCAACCGTAGACGCCCCGAGTTAGCTGGCCCGGCTTTCGGGCACCGGTCTTCCGATGATGGCCAGCGGATCGCTACCGACCCGTGTCAGCAGGATCGTTCGCTGGCCGGACGCGCCTCGATCCAGGCGCAGTGACCGCCGCAGTTCGTCGACGTTGACAGCCGACCCTCGCTTTTTGACGACCACGTGACCGACGCCCTGATCACGCAGGTGGGCACGCAGGCGTTTGAGAGAGAACGGCATCACCTCAAACACCTGGTAGCTCTTCAGGAACGGTGAGTCAGCGGGTTCGTCGGTGCTCACGTAGGCGATCTGGGGATCGATCAGCCAGCCCTCCACCTGCTGGGCAACAGCAGCCACCAGCCCAGCGCGGATCACTGCGCCGTCTGGCTCGTGCAGGTAGGCGCCGGTCGGTGCGATGGTTGGCGGACCCGTCGGCAGGGCGTTGTCGGTGACTTCTGCTCCGGACGGAAGAACCGTTGCGCTGCGCCGAACGCCGCGCGCGCGCGTTGCACCGCGGTAGAGCGCAGCCTCAACGACGTCGCCGCCGTCAGAGACAACCGCGAACTCGGTGTCGCCGGGAACTCGCGCGCGGTCCAATCCCGGTGCGACCTTGACCCCGAGGTCAGAAAACGGCAAATCGAGCACCCACGAGAGCGGCGGCGACCATGACTCGGGCTGTAGCAAGCGGCGTCCGTCGCGTCGCCGCGCAGGATCGGCAAAGGCCGCGCTGGAGCGAGCAAGCTCGGTGCTTGTGAGCTCGGTGACGTCGGCACAGGTCACGGTAAGTTGGCTGGCACAGCCCATCGCCGTGGCATTCGCGACGGCGACGGCCGCGGTCAAGCGGTCGCGCTCGTAGGCGGCGACGTGGATGCCGGCCGCGACGAGCGCCAAGGCGTCGAGGCCGATGCCACAGCCCAGATCCGCCACGGTCGCCTCGGGACCGAGCGAGCGGAACCGTTGAGCGCGGAGGGCGGCCACTGACGGCCGCGTGGCCTGTTCTGCCCCGTCCGGCGTCATCAGGATGTGAGGTATGAGATGGGCGCCGGACGCCCCCCAACGGCGGCCAACGGCGGTCCTGAGCCGCACTTGGGTCAGTGCAGCGGTGACGAGTTCGGGGGAGTGCCCTTGACGCCGCAGCGTCTCGTCGAGGGCCAGCACCCGGCGCTCGTCGTACGGCGGCAACTGCTCGAGCAGGTGCCGACCATCGGCGCTGCTAAGCAGGGCGACGTCGCTGTGGCGCACGCCTGGTCCTTCCCGTCCGCGGGTGGCTGTTCGCCAACGGCGGACTGCTGGCACTCGGGTTGACGGAGTGCTAACCGCTGGCTAGGTTAGGCGTTGGCACTCTCACCCTGAGTGTGCCAGCCCGTCCGTTGAGGACGAGCACGCGCCGCCCGTCCGACCCCGCGACGGCGGAAGGTCGGCGCAGTCC
>JBDTTS010000074.1:0-9359 GCA_039930525.1 Actinomycetes bacterium
GAGCACCTGCTCGACCAATTCTGGGGCGAAGCCGGCAGCGATCAACTCGGCGGCACCGGCGTCTTGTTCGACGTAGTCGTCCAGCACGTCATCGAGTAGCTCGTAGTCGGGTAACGAGTCGGTGTCGAGCTGCCCGGGTCGGAGTTCGGCGGAAGGCGGCTTGGTGATGCTGTTCGGCGGAATGGGCGGGGTCTGCCCCATCGCGCTGGCCCGATCGTTACGCCACTTTGACAGTTGCCAGACCATCGTCTTGGAGACGTCCTTCAGTGGGGCGTAGGCACCAACAGCGTCGCCGTACAGCGTCGAGTAGCCGACGGCCAGCTCGCTCTTGTTCCCCGTGGCCATGACCAGATGTCCCTCTTGGTTCGAGATCGCCATCAGGGCGGTTCCTCGTACCCTTGCCTGGAGGTTCTCGGCGGCCAGCCCGGTGAGTGTGAGCTGGCCGAGGTAGGCGTCGACCATGGGGGCGATCGGCAGCTCGCGGAAGGCCATGCCGGTGCGAGCGGCCATGTCGGAGGCGTCTTCACGGGAGTGCTCTGACGAGTGGACGCTCGGCATTCCCACTCCGAAGACCGATTGTGCGCCGAGCGCGTCGACCGCGAGAGCAGCGGTCAAGGCCGAGTCGATGCCCCCTGACATGCCGATGACGACGCTAGAGAACCCGTTCTTTCGTACGTAGTCGCCCAAGCCGCAGACCAGAGCCTGATAGACCTCTTCGGTCGAGCCCATGCGTGGGGCGGCAGGCGCGGGCACGTCATCGAGTGCCTCGAACACATCGACGCACAGCAGTTCAGAGGTGAACTGACTGGCTCGGGCGAGGACATTTCCGCCGGCGTTGACGACGAGAGAGTCACCGTCGAAGACCAGCTCGTCCTGGCCGCCCACCAGATTGACATAGGCAAGGGGCATCCCAGCCTCGATGGCGCGCCGTCGGCAGAGCTCTAGGCGGGTGTCGTCCTTGTCTCGCTCGTACGGTGACCCATTGATCACCAGCAGCAGGTCGGCGTCGGACTCCCGTGCCCATGAGACGGGCCCGCCCTCTTGCCACAGGTCCTCGCAGATGGCGAGCGCCACGCGACGGCCAGCCACCTCGACCGTGCACCCGCTGGTTCCAGGAATGAAGTACCGGTACTCATCGAAGACCCCGTAGTTGGGCAGGTGGTGTTTGGCGTACCGCGACACGACCGAGCCGGCGCGCAGTAGCGCCGCCGCATTCTGAGGTGAGTGGCGGGGACGCCCGAGACGATCGACGTGGTCAATGGCGCTGTCGAGGTAACCGACGATGACGGCGATGTGTCCGAGCCCTTCGCCCTGGAGGCGCTGTGCAAGGTCGGCGACGGCGCGTTGGGACGCCTCGATGAACGACTTCCGCAGCGCCAGATCCTCGACTGGGTAGCCGGTCAGAAACATTTCGGGAAACGCCACGAGGCAGGCGCCGGCCTCGGCAGCTTCGCGGGCGCGTGAGACGACTAGTTCGGCGTTCCCGGCGAGATCGCCGACGGTGGCGTTCTCCTGGACCAGCGCCAAGCGCCACGGACGCGCCGCGTTCTGATCATGGGCCACGACGCCACTCTAATCCGCGGCCCTCTCGACGCCGAGATACCGTCACGGGGTGTCTGAACTGCTGCTCACCCGACGCTGGGTTGCGCGCATGGTGATCCTGGCCGTGGTCGTCACGGCGTGCGCTTGGTTGGGCTGGTGGCAATGGGACCGGGCGCGGGTGGAGATCGTACGGTCGCCTCCGGCCGGCGTCGTCGCCCTGGCTGAGATCCATGAGCCTGGCCAACCCGTCAACCAGGACCAGATCGGCAGACGGGTCGCACTCACCGGCACTTTTGATGCCGAGCGTGAGGTTCTGGTTGTCGATCGGCAGGACGCGGGTCGCTCAGGGGTATGGGTCGTCACCGCGTTCCTCCCCGCCGATGCCGCAGGTGCGGTGATTCCCGTGGTGCGGGGTTGGCTACCGACCGGGGAGCTGGCCCCACCACCACCACGTGGAGATCAAGATCTCGTCGCGTGGCTGGAGCCCACCGAGTCGGACGCTTTGCGAGAACGTGGGCGCGATCCGCTGCCGGACGGGCAGGTTGAGGTGGTCTCGAGCGCTCAGCTGCTGTCTCTGTGGCAACCCCCGCTCTTCCAGGGGTTCGTGATTCAGCAGCAACCGGCACCTGAGGCTCCTCTCGTCGAGGTAGCCCCTCCCTCCCTTACCGTTGATGGAGTGGTGGACTGGCAGAACGCTGCCTACGGAATCCAATGGTGGCTCTTTGGGTTGTTTGCGATCTTCTGGTTCTTCCGCATGGCACGTGTCGAACGTGAGGATCTGTCGAAGGTACCCGGCGCGCGAGACGAGACCGTGCTTGACACCATGGACGCAAGCCGCGATTCGCAATCCACAAGGACCGACGAATGACTCAGAGCGCCACGACGTCACAAATGAAGTCCATCCGCTCAGCCCTGACCCGGTTTCGGGTGATGGCGTGGATCGCTGGTGTTGGCCTGCTGCTGCTCTGTCTCGATATGTACTTGCGGTACGTGCAAGACATGACAACGGTGCTCGATCTCGTACCTCGGGTTCACGGCTTCGTTTACATGGTCTATTTGGTGACGGTGTTCGACCTCTCGTTCCGGCTGAAGTGGCCGCTGTCCAAGGGCGTTCTGGTCTGTCTGGCTGGCACGGTTCCTTTCCTGTCTTTCGTCGCTGAGCACCGGATCACCGGCCAGACCAGAGCGGCGCTCGAGCAGTCGTAACCTCGGCGAAACACATGCCGGGCACGATGTCGGCATGGACAAACAGCAAGAGTTCGTGCTTCGGACCACCGAAGAGCGAGACATTCGATTTATCCGACTCTGGTTCACCGACGTCCTGGGCTATTTGAAGTCGGTCGCCGTCGCCCCCGCCGAGTTGGAGGCTGCTTTCGCAGAGGGAATTGGCTTCGACGGCTCGGCCATCGAGGGGTTCGCCCGAGTGTCTGAGGCCGACATGCTGGTCAAGCCCGATCCGACGTCATTCACTGTGCTTCCCTGGCGCGGCGAGCCAGGGGTGGCGCGGATGTTCTGCGACATCCTCATGCCCGACGGCTCGCCGTCTTTTGCCGACCCTCGATACGTCTTGAAGCGAGCCCTCGGCCGGGCAGCTGACATGGGGTTCACCTTCTACACGCACCCTGAGATCGAGTTCTTCCTCTTCGAAGAGCTCCCAGAACCGGGGCAACGGCCGGTGCCGATTGACAACGGTGGCTATTTCGACCACACCCCCACATCGGTCGGTCAGAACTTCCGCCGTGATGCGATCACGATGCTCGAGGCAATGGGGATTTCGGTCGAGTTCAGCCACCATGAGGGGGCCCCTGGTCAGCAAGAGATCGACCTTCGGTATGCCGACGCGCTAAGTACTGCCGACAACTTGATGACCTTTCGGACCGTCGTCAAGGAGGTAGCGCTCTCGCAGGGTCTGTTCGCCTCGTTCATGCCCAAGCCGCTGGCTGAGCACCCTGGCTCAGGCATGCACACCCACCTGTCGCTCTTCGAGGGCGATCGGAACGCGTTCTTCGAGCCGGGTGCCGACTACCAGCTCAGCAAGGTCGGCAGGTCCTTCATTGCCGGGTTGCTGCGCCACGCGTCCGAGATCACAGCCGTCACCAATCAGTGGGTGAACTCGTACAAGCGCCTCTATGGCGGCGGCGAAGCACCCGCTTACGTCTGCTGGGGGCACAACAACAGGTCGGCCATGGTGCGCGTGCCCATGTACAAGCCGCAGAAGGGGCAGAGCACCCGGATCGAGGTACGCACCCTGGATCCGGCATGCAACCCCTACCTGGCGTTCGCCGTACTGCTCGCCGCGGGGTTGAAGGGTGTCGAGGAAGGCTACGAGCTGCCCAAGGGCGCCGAAGACGATGTGTGGTCGTTGACTGAGGGTGAACGGCGGGCGATGGGGATTGATCCACTTCCGCAGAACCTGGCTGAGGCGATCGCGGTGATGGAGCAGAGCGAGCTGGTCGCCGAGACGCTCGGTGAGCAGGTCTTCGACTTTTTCCTGCGCAACAAACGGGCTGAGTGGCAGGAGTACCGCAACCAGGTCACCGCCTTTGAGCTCGAGCGGTACCTGCCTGCGCTCTGACCCGGGTCGGCGTCGATACGGTGAACGGGTGGCTAGTGGACGCAGCGAGACGACGCACGGGCGGCTGTCCCGATGGGGTTTCGTCGACGCTGCGGCGGCTGGTCTGATTCTCGGGAGTCTCGAGGAGCAGGGATTCCCGCTTCCAGACACGCTGCTGCGTGGGATGGGGTCGGTCGCCGACCCCGATGGCGCTCTCGGCGGGATTGCGCGGGTGATTGAGGCTTCGCCGTCGCCGCAGCACCTACTCGAGATGTTGGAGGCCGACGAAATCTATGCCGGTCGAGTGCTAGCGGTGCTTGGCGCGAGCCGTGCCCTGGCTGACCACCTGGTGCGACGGCCCGGTGACTGCGCCATTCTTGCCGACGCTGACCTGGAACTGACACGACCGACTGCTCATGCCATGCGGGCAGCACTCCTGGATGCCGTCGAGGCCGACCCCGATTCGCCGGCGCCGGTGGCAGGTATTGAGCCGAGATCTGCTCTCGACACGCTACGGGTCGAATATCGACGGCTGCTGCTGTGCACTGCCGCTCGCGACCTCACCACGGCTGCCGTCGTCTCCGACATCGCTGCCGAGCTTGCCGACCTTGCCGCCGGAGCTTTGGACGCTGCCCTTGCGATCGCGCGTGCTGAGGTCGGTCCCGAGTCAGAGAGTGTGCGCTTCGCTGTCATCGCCATGGGTAAGTGCGGAGGCCGCGAGCTGAACTATGTCAGTGACGTTGATGTTGTCTACGTCGTTGAGCCGGCGGGTGTGAGCGACGAGGCAAGCGCGACGCGCATCGGCGATCGGCTGGCAGCCGCGCTCGCGCGCGCGTGCTCCACCGTGACGGCAGAGGGTTCCCTGTGGGAGGTTGATGCCGGCCTTCGCCCCGAGGGAAAGTCGGGTGCCCTTACGCGCACCTTGGCCAGCCATGTTGCGTACTACCACCGGTGGGCCAAGACGTGGGAGTTTCAGGCACTGCTCAAGGCGCGCGCCGTTGCCGGCGACCTTGGGCTTGGTCGAGAGTACGTGCAGGCTCTGGCGCCCATGGTCTGGGAGGCGTCGGCGCGAGAGGGCTTCGTCGCTGACGTGCAACGCATGCGTCGGCGGGTCGAAGCCAATGTTCCCGCTGGCCAGGTCGACCGACAGCTCAAGCTCGGGCCAGGTGGACTCCGTGACATCGAGTTCGCGGTTCAGTTGCTGCAGCTCGTGCATGGTCGGAGCGACGACAGGTTGCGCAGCGGGAACACGCTGACTGCGCTGGCTGCCCTGGCCGATGGGGGCTACGTCGGACGCGACGACGCCGCCTCACTTGCGGAGGCATACCGCTTCCTCCGCCTGCTTGAGCATCGGCTCCAGCTCTGGCGTCTGCGCCGTACTCATCTCATGCCGATCGACCCGGGTGCCCTTCGAATCCTGGGGCGATCAGTGGGCTACACCAAAGACCCGGTCGGCGAGCTGACCGATCAGTGGCGTCGCCATGTGCGCGAGGTACGTCGCCTTCACGAGAAACTCTTCTACCGCCCGCTCCTTCAAGCAGTCGCCCGTCTGGGCGCCGGTGAGTCGCGCCTTACTCCGGAGGCCGCGGGGGAACGAATGGAGGCGCTCGGATACGTCGATCCGCAGGGCGCACTGCGACATCTGGAGGCTCTGACATCTGGCGTCAGCCGGCGAGCCGCGATCCAACGCACCCTGCTGCCAGTGCTGCTCGGATGGTTCGCCGATGCTCCAGACCCCGATGCGGGTCTTTTTGGATTCCGCCGGGTCAGCGAGGCGTTGGGTAGCACTCACTGGTATCTCGCACTGCTGCGTGATGCGGGCGCCACGGCGGAGAGGCTGGCCAAGATCTTGGCGACCAGTCGCTTCGCCACGGATCTCTTGCTCCGCTCGCCTGATGCGGTGTCATTGCTTGCCGCCGAGGATGCGCTGCGACCCCGTTCGACCGAAGAGCTCCTGGGTGAGATGCGGGCAACTGCTAGTCGTGCGGTGACTTCTGAAGAGGCGGCCAACGCAGTCCGTGCCATCCGCCGCCGCGAGCTCTTTCGGATCACCGCAGCCGAGGTTCTCGGCAGTGTCGGCCCCGATGCCTCGGGTCCCGCGCTCACGTCAGTAGCCGAGGCGGCGCTGCGTACGGTGCTGGACGTCGCTGCCCGTGCCTCCGAGGCGGACGCAGCGGCGCCAACACGGTTCGCCGTCATCGGAATGGGGCGCTTCGGCGGGCGTGAACTGGGGTTGGGCAGTGACCTCGATGTGCTTTTCGTCCACGACCCGATGGAGGGTGTCGATGAGGAAGTAGCCTCTCAATATGCGCTGCGGGTCGCGACCGAGCTGCGCCGGCTTCTTACGCTTCCGGCGCCCGATCCGCCGATGCAGATCGACGCTGACTTGCGTCCCGAGGGCAGGAGCGGAGCCTTGGTGCGCAGCCTGGCGTCCTATCGCGCCTATTACGAGCGTTGGTCGCTGACTTGGGAGAGCCAGGCCCTGCTGCGCGCCCAGCCGATGGCCGGTGATGCGGAGCTGGGCGTGGCGTTCACTTCGCTCATCGACGCGCTGCGGTGGCCCCGTGGGGGATTGACGGCAGCAGAAGTGATCGAAACGCGTCGGATAAAGGCTCGAGTGGAGTCCGAACGGCTTCCGCGTGGAGCGGACCCTGCGTTGCACACGAAACTCGGGCCCGGTGGACTCGCTGACGTTGAGTGGACAGTGCAGCTGCTGCAGCTATTGCACGCCGACACAGTCACCGCTCTGCGGACGACGAGCACCCTTGAGGCGTTGACCGCGGCGAGGGGTTCTGGCCTGCTCTCCGACCGTGACGCCGAGCGCCTCCGCGCCGCGTGGCTTCTGGCTACTCAGATCCGAGACGCCGTCATGGTCGCCAAGGGCCGGCCCTCTGACAGTGTGCCCCGAGATTCCGGTGATCTGGCGCTCGTAGCTGGTGTTCTGGGATACCCGACGGACCGGGCAGGCGAGCTCGTCGAGGACTATCGACGCGTGACGCGACGTTCGAGGGCCATCGTTGAGCGGGTGTTCTACGCGTGACTGAGCACGTGGCTTCTGGGACGGCCCGCTATCGTGCGGTGCTCGGCAACTCTGAGCTAGTGGCCTTGCTGGCTGCACGTCTGCTCTCTGGCATTGGCGACCAGATGGCGCGTGTCGTGCTGGCCCTCTATGTGCTGGAGCGCAGCAACGGCAATGCCTTCCTTGCTGCGGGTGTTCTTGCCGTCTCGTACCTGCCGAGCACCTTTGGTTTTGCGTTCCTGGGTTCCTTGGCAGACCGGTTTCCGCGACGTTCGGTGATGCTGTGGGCCGATCTTGCCCGCGCGGTGCTGGTGGCCATGCTTGCGGTCGCGGTATCTCGCGACGCGAACGTCATGGCGGTCCTCCTTCTCCTGATCGTCGAGATGTTCAGCGCCCCTGCGTTGTCGGCCCGGTCATCGCTGCTGCCGGACGCCTCACGGTCACCTGTCGAGTACCAAGCGGTTGTCGGCCTGGGGACGACCTTCGAGCAGGTGGTTCAAGTTCTGGGCTTCATCCTCGCCGGGGTGGCACTGGGCCTGACCAGTGCTGGTTGGGTGCTGCTGTTCAACGCCCTGACCTTCTTGATCTCCTACTTGATCGTGCTGGCCTTCGTCGTTCCCCGACCGGCGGCGGCTGCCTCTGGCACCAGTTTGCGGCGAATGATGAGTGACTCCAAATCCGGTTTGCGGACCATTTTGAAGACCAACAACATTCGGGCCGTGGTGGTGCTCCTCTGGCTCTCGGCCGCACTGCTGGTGGCCACGGACGCGGTCGCGCTGCCATATGCCACGCAGGACGGATCACCGCCGTGGGCTGCGACGGTCTTGTTGGCCGCCACTCCGGCAGGTGCTGCGGTAGGAGCCCTACTGGTCGCGCGGCTCGCGATGGAGCGACAGGTTCGGCTGATCTTCCCGTTGGCGCTGGCCTCGATGGTCCCGCTACTTGCCACAGCAGTTCAGCCTCCGTTGGCGCTCACCGCCGTGCTGTGGTTCCTCAACGGTCTCTGTCAGGGCTACGTGGTCACTCTGATGGCGCTGTCGATGCAGCTGACCCCGGAACAGCGCCGAGGCCGCGTCTTCGGCGTGGCCGGAGCCGGGTTCAACGCCATGGCAATAGTCGGGTTTATCGGCTTCGGCTTCGTGGCGGAACGAACCAGTCCGGCGGCCGCAATAGTTCTTGCTGGTGCCGTCGGACTCACGATTCTCGTCGTTGCCGCGTGGTGGTGGCCGCACCGACAGGTACGCTCGGCCGTTCGCGCGACGTTCGGTGTGGCGCCTCGTCGTTCATGACGGGTCTGGTGCGGTAGCAACATCACGGAGGGCTCATGAAGGCATTGGTGAAGCGGACCGCGGCGCCGGGGCTCGATCTTGTCGATGTCCCGAAGCCAGTGGTCGAGAGTGGCCAGGTGTTGATTCGGGTTTCCCGCACGGGAATCTGTGGCACCGACCTCCACATCCGGTCATGGGATCCGTCCGTGCAGTCGATGGTGACTCCGCCAGTGGTCCTCGGGCACGAGATCGCCGGGCATGTAGCCGAGGTAGGGCCTGGAGTTGACACCTTGGTTGAGGGCGATCTGGTGAGTGTCGAGGGCCACTTGGTCTGTGGGCGCTGTCGAAACTGTCGGGCCGGACGCCGTCAGCTGTGTCCAAATACCAAGGGAGTTGGCGTCCATCGCGACGGTGGATTTGCCGAGTACATCACCGTGCCGGCCGGAAACGTCTGGCGTCACCCGGCTGATCTCGACGTCGAGGTCGCTGCGATCTTCGATCCGTTTGGCAACGCCGTGCACTCGGCCCTCGCCTTCCCGGTACTCGGCGAAGACGTGCTTGTCACAGGTGCCGGCCCCATCGGGATCATGGCGGCCGGTGTTGCTCGGCACGCGGGAGCCCGCCATGTGGTGGTGACCGATGTCAGCCCTTATCGACTCGAGCTCGCTCGCAGTACCGGTGTGACGATGGCCGTCGATCCCACTGAAACTGATCTGCGCGACGTGATGACGAAGCTCGGGATGAAAGAGGGCTGGGACGTGGCACTTGAGATGTCAGGGGCACCCTCGGCGTTGTCGAGCATGCTTGACACCATGGCCAACGGCGGTCGCATCGCACTTCTCGGACTTCCGAGCAGCGACGAGGCTCCGTTCGACTGGATGAAGACCATCACGTCCATGCTGACGATCAAGGGGATCTACGGCCGCGAGATGTATGAGACCTGGTACGCCATGTCGGTACTTGTGGCGGCCGGACT
>JBDTTS010000075.1:0-9263 GCA_039930525.1 Actinomycetes bacterium
TGACTCCGATCCAGATGATGGGCTTGACCCGTTGTCGGTCACGGTCACGGGCGCCGCGGCCAACGGTTCGACGTTGGTGAACCTGGACGGCAGCATCGACTACACCCCGGACGCTGATTTCTCCGGCACGGATAGCTTCGACTACGAGGTCTGTGACCTCGCTGGTGCGTGTGACACGGCGACGGTGACGATCACCGTCAACGAGGTGAATGATCCGCCGGTCGCGGTGGATGATGCGGACTCGGTGGATGAGGACTCCAGTGTCACTGTCGATGTGCTCGGCAATGACTCCGATCCAGATGATGGGCTTGACCCGTTGTCGGTCACGGTCACGGGCGCCCCGGCCAACGGTTCGACGTCGGTGAACCTGGACGGCAGCATCGACTACACACCAAACGCTGATTTCTCCGGCTCGGACTCCTTCGATTACGAGGTCTGCGACGTCGCTGGTGCCTGTGACACCGCGACGGTGACGATCACCGTCAATGAGGTGAATGATCCGCCTGTTGCGGTGGATGATGCGGACTCCGTCGATGAGGACTCCAGCGTCACGGTTGATGTGCTGGGCAACGACTCGGACGTCGATGACGGGCTCGATCTGTCGTCGGTGACGATCACAAGTGGGCCGTTGAACGGTTCAACGATCGTGAACCTCGATGGCACCATCGACTACACCCCAGACCCTGACTTCTTTGGCTCGGACTCCTTCGACTACGAGGTCTGCGACGTCGCTGGTACGTGTGACACGGCGACGGTGACGATCACTGTTGACCCGGTGAATGACCCACCGACCGCCGCCGACGACTTCGCCAATGTCGACCAGGACACCGCGCAAGACATTGATGTGCAGGTCAATGACGGTGACATCGACGGCGACACACTGACCACCCTGCTGACGTCTCCGGCTTCGCACGGCTCCCTGTCAGTGAACCCCGACGGTTCGGTGCGCTACACACCGGACGCCGGCTACATCGGCAGTGACAGCTTCACCTACGAGGTCTGTGATCCAAGCCTGGAGTGCGCGCCGGCCACCGTCTACATCACGGTCAGTGACTTGCCAGAGCCGCCGGACGCGGTCGATGACTCGGACTCGGTCGACGAGGACTCGTCGGTCACCGTTGACGTGCTCGGCAACGACTCGGACCCCGAGGGTGACATCGATCCCTCATCGGTCACCGTCACCAGCGGTCCGTCCAACGGCTCCACCAGCGTGAACCCCGACGGCAGCATCGATTACACCCCGGATCCCGACTTCTTCGGGACCGACAGCTTCGACTACGAGGTCTGCGACACCACACCGCTGCCAGTTGGTCCTGGCTGTGACACCGCGACGGTGACGATCACGGTCAACCCGGTCAACGACCCGCCGGTCGCGGTGGACGACGCAGACTCCGTCGATGAGGACTCCAGTGTCACTGTTGATGTGCTCGGCAATGACTTCGACGTTGATGACGGGATAGACCCCTCATCGGTGACGGTGACTTCTGGCCCGTCGAACGGTTCAACGATTGTGAACCTCGACGGGAGCATTGACTACACCCCGGATGCGGACTTCTCCGGCACGGATAGTTTCGACTACGAGGTCTGTGACCTCGCTGGTGCGTGTGACACGGCGACGGTGACGATCACCGTCAACGAGGTGAATGATCCGCCGGTCGCGGTGGATGATGCGGACTCGGTGGATGAGGACTCCAGTGTCACTGTCGATGTGCTCGGCAATGACTCCGATCCAGATGATGGGCTTGACCCGTTGTCGGTCACGGTCACGGGCGCCCCGGCCAACGGTTCGACGTCGGTGAACCCGGACGGAAGCATTGATTACACCCCGGACCCCGACTTCTTCGGCAGCGACAGCTTCACCTACGAGGTTTGCGACTTCGCAGGGGCGTGCGACTCCGCGACTGTTGACATCACCGTCAACTCGGTCAACGACGGCCCGGATGCGATCGATGACTCGGCGCTCGTCGACGAAGACGACACCGTGACGATCGACGTCCTCGCAAATGACACCGACGTCGAAGGCGCGATTGACCCCTCAACGGTGACGGTAACCAGTGGTCCCAGCAACGGCTCGACCTCGGTGAACCCGGACGGGTCGATCGACTACACACCGGACGCTGACTTCTTCGGTACAGACAGCTTCGACTACGAGGTCTGTGACGTCGACGGCGACTGTGACACCGCAACGGTCACGGTCACCGTGAGCGGCATCAACGACGGTCCAACCGCCAGAGATGACTCAGACTCGGTGGATCAGGACTCCAGCGTCACCGTTGATGTGCTCGGCAATGACTCCGACCCAGATGATGGGCTCGACCCGTCGTCGGTGACGGTCACGAGTGTTCCAAGCAACGGTTCAACGATCGTGAATCCCGACGGTTCGATCGACTACACGCCAGACCCCGGCTTCTCGGGCGCTGACAGCTTTACCTACGAGGTCTGCGACTTCACCGGAGCCTGCGACACCGCGACGGTCGACATCACCATCAACGACGTCAACGCCACACCGGTCGCCGTCGATGACAGTGCCGCCGGCATCTGGGGTGACGACATCGACATCGACGTGCTCGACAACGACTCTGACTCTGACGGCGTGCTTGACCCGTCATCAGTCACGGTCACCAGTGGTCCGAGCAACGGGTCGACGACGGTGAACGCGGACGGCAGCATCACGTACGTAGCCGACGACAACTTCGTGGGCGTCGACACGTTCGACTACGAGGTGTGCGATGACGGGACGCCCGCCGAGTGCGACACCGCGACGGTCACGGTCACGGTGTCGGCCAACCTTGGTCCCGACGCTGTTGACGACACGGCGACGGTGGACGAGGACGGTGGGCCCGTCACGATCGACGTCCTCGACAACGACTCTGACCCAGAGGGCGGCCCGCTCACGGTGGCTACGGCCGGTCCTCCAGCGAACGGCACTGTCACGATCAACCCCGACGGGACGATCGACTACACGCCAGATCCCGACTTCAGCGGCGTCGACACCTTTACGTACACGGTCTGCGACGACGCCGGCAACTGCTCGATCGCCACAGTGACGGTAACGGTCAACGAGGTAAATGATCCCCCGAGGGCGCGGAACGACTCTGGTCGGGTACGCGATGGTCGGACCGTCACCGTCGACATTCTGGCAAACGACAGCGACCCAGACAACGCGCTCGATCCGGCGACGGTCAGGGTGATCACTCCACCGGCGCACGGGAGCGTCACCGTGAACCCGGACGGTTCGGTCGACTTCGGTGCCGATGCCGGCTACGACGGACCCGACTCGTTCGAGTACGAGGTCTGCGACGACGGATCGCCGGCCGAGTGCGACACGGCCACGGTCACTCTCGACATCTGGCAGCGCGACCCGAACCGGCGTCCGAACGCGGTCGACGACTCGGTGACCACACCTGAGGACACCCCTGTGACGATCAACGTCAAGGGCAACGACACCGACCCTGACGGCGACGCGTTGAGCATCTCGAGCTTCAGCCAGCCGCCTCACGGTTCGGTCAAGAGCTCGGGTGGTCGCCTGGTGTTCACGCCGGACATGAACTGGAACGGCACAACGACCTTTACCTACGTCGTCTGTGATCCGGGCGGTCGATGTGATGAGGCAACGGTGACGGTCATCGTCGACCCCGTCGACGATGCTCCCATCGCCAACAACGATGCGATCGTCGTCAAGGACGGCAAGCCGGTCAACATTCCCGTCGTTGAGAACGACGACGAGGTGGACGGCGAACCGGTGACAGTCGCCATTGTCGAGCAGCCGACACATGGGACCGTGACCGTCGGTGCCGACGGCACCGTGGTCTACACCCCGGATGAGGGTTACGACGGACCTGACGAGTTTAGCTACGAGATCTGCGACCCAGACGGCGACTGTTCAGAGGCCACGGTCTCGGTTGAAGTACAGGGCGCGTCCGAACCGCCCCGGAAGGAGCGGCAGGAGCCGAGCGATCCGGTGCCGACACCCCAGCCTGGCCAACTGCCACACACCGGTGGCGACGTGACGCGCCTGGCGCTCTGGGGTGTCACCCTGCTGCTGATGGGTGTCGCGCTCGTTGGGCGACGCCGGATTCGACTCAGCTAGCACTCACGAGGCACAGCAGGAACCCTCGGCGACCGGTAGCGAGTTTTCGTCCGGGTTGTCGTCGGTGATGGTGTAGACCTCCCAGCCGGCACCATCGGGATCGGTGACCCACACCTTGTCTTGCAGAGCGTGACAGCAGACGACAGCGAGCTCGTCGCGGGGGTCGAGCCCTGCCTCGGTCATGCGGCGCTGCGCGTGTGAAACCTCGGTGCTGTCGGCCACCTCGACGCCCAGGTGGTTGAGCCCTCCGGCCCCTTCGGCGTCCTCGATGAGCACCAGTTTGAGGGGAGGGGACTCCAGTGCGAAGTTTGCATAGCCCGGACGCCGTTTGTGCGGTTCGGCGCCGAAGAGTCGACTGTAGAAGTCGACAGCTGCGTCGACGTCGGAAACGCTGAGGGCGAGTTGGACGCGAGGGAGTGCGCTCACTGGTTCCTCCATAGATCGATGACCGTCGATACAAAGTGTTCATCACTAGTTCGACATCTGTCAATGGATACATCGATGTGTATGGATACAATCGCCCCATGTCTGAGCCGCTGACCTTTCTCAACGCCGAGTGCTGCGCCCCTCTGGGCGTCGACCCCCTCACCGATGAAGCGGCCCAGCAGCTGGCGCATGCATTCAAAGCGCTGGCTGACCCGGTCCGCCTGCGGCTGCTGAGCATCATTGCCGCGGCCCCATCGGGTGAGGTGTGCGCCTGCGACCTGACCGCCCCGGTTGGCAAGAGCCAGCCAACGGTCAGCCACCACCTCAAGGTCCTGCGCGAAGCTGGGTTGATCACCTCACGGAAGCACGGAACCTGGGTGCACTACCGAGCAGTTCCAGAAGAGCTGACAGCGTTGCGTCAGGTCTTGGCGCTCGACGTCGTGCCGGCGCAATGACCAGTCGGACGCGGACGCCGTCGCGTGGCGACGTCACGCACCAGCTGTCGGCGCTCAACCGCTACCTGCCGGTCTGGATCGGCGCGGCCATGGTCGCCGGCCTGCTGCTGGGCAGCATCGCTCCTGGGTTGAACGATGCCCTCGATGCGGTGTCTGCCGGTGGCATCTCGTTGCCGATCGCCATTGGGCTGCTGCTGATGATGTACCCGGTCCTCGCCAAGGTGCGCTACGGCGAGCTTGACCGTGTGACCGGCGACCGTCGGATGCTCTTCAGCTCGCTCGTCCTCAACTGGGTCATCGGGCCGGCCCTGATGTTTACGCTCGCCTGGATCTTTCTCGCTGACCAGCCCGAGTACCGCACCGGTTTGATCATCGTCGGCCTGGCTCGGTGCATCGCGATGGTCCTGATCTGGAACGATCTCGCGTGCGGTGACCGCGAAGCCGCTGCGGTGCTGGTGGCGATCAACTCGCTCTTCCAGATCGTCGCCTTCTCGGGGCTTGCGTGGTTCTACCTCGAGCTGCTTCCCGAATGGCTCGGGCTCTCGGCCGGTGAGCAGCTCGACATCTCGGCATGGGACATCGCAGCGTCCGTGCTCGTCTTCCTGGGGATCCCGCTGGTGCTCGGCTACCTCACTCGCCGCATCGGCGAGGCGCGGCGTGGGCGCACGTGGTACGAAGAGCGGTTCCTACCACGCATCGGGCCGCTGGCCCTCTATGGCCTGCTCTTCACGATCGTGGTGCTCTTCGCGCTGCAAGGCGAGACGATCCTCGACGAGCCATGGGACGTTCTGCTTATCGCGGTTCCGTTGCTCGTGTACTTCGCCCTCATGTGGGGAGGCTCGTTCCTGCTGGGGTGGCGGATAGGTCTGGGGTACGCGCGCACGGCCACGCTGGCCTTCACCGCAGCCGGTAACAACTTTGAGCTCGCCATCGCCGTGTCGGTGGCGACCTTCGGTATCGCGTCAGGTGAGGCGCTGGCTGGCACCGTAGGACCGTTGGTTGAGGTGCCTGCCCTCGTGGCCCTCGTTTACGTCTCGCTGTGGGCGCGACGTCGATGGTTCACCGACCAGCAAGAGGTCGGGCCAACCGACGCGACACGCACCCGCTAGCACTCTGCTTGCATTTGCTAGCACTCGTGCCTACTGTGGACTCATGGCATCTCCTCGACCCCCCTCGATCGGTCCAGCAATCGGTCCGGCAATCGGCACGGCGCAGTCCGCGGCGTCCGCGCTCTCGTCGGCGATCCCCTCCGGAGCCGACGTTGGTGAGTTCATCAGAGAGCAACGGCAGGGTGCGAAGTTGTCGCTGCGACGGCTGGCCGAAGAGGCCGGTGTCTCCAATCCGTATCTGAGCCAGATTGAGCGCGGACTACGCCGGCCCAGTGCTGAGATCCTGCAGCAGCTCGCGAAGGCGCTCCGCATCTCGGCAGAGCAGCTGTACGTGCAGGCCGGCCTGCTCGAAGACCGCGGAACCTCGCAGGCAGTCGAAGCTGCCCTCGTCTCCGACATCAGCATCACCGAGCGTCAGAAGCGCGTGCTGCTCGACATCTACGCGTCGTTCCATGCCGAGAACGAGGCGACCGCAGCCGTCGCTGAGCCGGTCGCGAAAGATGCGTCCCCGGCGAAGAAGACAGCCACTAAGAAAACAGCAATCAAGAAGACAGCCAAAAAGCCGGCCAAGAAGACAGCCAAAAAGACCACAGCAAAGAAGAAGACCAGCGCGTCCACGACCACATCCACCCGATCGACCGCGTCGCGGTCGTCGAGTTAACCCCGAAAGGCCACTCATGCCCAGCAAGCCCACTTTCCCCTCGCTCGCTTCCCTGGCCGACCTGCCCGACGTCCCGAGCCCGGTGTTGGCCCTGGTCGGCGTCGGCGACGCAGCAACTCAGGCTGCTCGCGAGCTGAAGGCCAAGCTGGTGGACGTCGACACCAGCACGCTCGACCTGCGCGACCACGAGGTGCGCATCGACGTGTCCGCCCTTAACCTCGGCCGCTACGACTTCAGCAAGGTCGACCCTCGCAATCTTGACGTGACCAAGCTCAACCCACGCAACATCGATCCAGCAGCCGTGACAGCCGCTGGGCTGCTCTGGGCTGCCAAGGGCCAGGAGCGGTACGAGTCGCTCGTCGCTCGTGGCGAGTCCGTGATCACCGCGGCTCGCGGAACGGACTGGTCCGAGGCCGTTGCCGAAGACGCCCCCGTTGTGGCCGAGCCACCGGCCGCGAAGAAGACCACTCCCAAGGCGGCAGCAAAGCCCGCCGCCAAGAAGGCGGCGGCGCCGAAGGCCGATCCCGAGGCCTGACCTCGACCAGCGTTCGATCACCCCTGGTATCGAGCGCGGCAAGGGCCCGCCGCGCGCTTTCCCCCTCTAGCGCGGCGGGTTCCTTGTCGCATCGGGCTGCCTGAATAGCTGGACCCTTCATGGCTCTTCGGATTTCAGCGGGGTGCACCTCGTCGTCGGAGAGCGTTTCGGCGAAAGGACCACTGGCCTGGGGGCGTCGCACGCGCACGCCGTCGGCTCCAATGAAGAGTTAGGTACGGTTTTTCCTCGCTGAGCGGGCGAAAAGCGTGACTGTCTCTTCATTCACCGCTCGGTGCCCACCCGAACCCGTTCGTCCTCTATGCGACCAGTCGACGCGCCTAACTCCCCGCTGAAAGCCGAAGAGCCCCCTTCATTCCGCGGAGTCCACCGCGCGCCGGCCGAGGCAGCACCCCGTACCGTGTCTACGTGGGAATCATCGTTCTTCTTCAGCTGGTGCTGTCATTCGCCGCCTTCGCCCTTGGGGTGTTCACCTTCATTGACGCCCTGACGCGACCAACGGCGGCGTTCGTGGCGGCAGGAAAACTCACGAAGCCGATCTGGTTGGCCATCACCGGCGTCTCGGCGCTGGTGCTCTTTCCCTTCTTCCGGCCATTCGGTCTCTTCTCGTTCTTCGGCATCCCGGCGCTCGTGGCCGTGCTGGTGTACTTCCTGGACGTTCGTCCCGCTGTTCGGGGGATGTCGGGCGGACGTCCACCCAACACCTCGTCCTGGTAGCCATGCCACTGATCAAGGGCCCGGTGGGGCCGCTGCACCACGTTGTCACTGGAGCTGGCGAGCCCGTAACGCTGTTCGTGCCGGGACTGGCGCAGAGCATCGCCGACACGCGTCCCTTCGGCAGTGCGGTTGCAGGCACTCGGGTGTTCGTCGACCTTCGGGGCCACGGAGGGTCGGCGGCCCCCGCAACCGACGACGGCTGGTCGTACGCCGGTCTGGCTGACGACGTTCGGACGGTTGCCGATCAAGTAGGGGCCACCCGTGCACTCGGCGTCTCATTGGGCGCTGGCGCGCTCTTGCGGATGTTGATCGATGAACCGTCTCGCTTCGACCGCGTCGTGCTGGCTTTACCGGGTCCGCCACTGGGCGGCCGGGACAACGCGCTGCTCGCCGTGTCTGACGCGCTTGGCGATGCCGTCGCCGCCAACGACCCGATTGCGATGGGACGCGGTCTCGTCGCGCTGCAGCCTGAGGCAGCGCGGGGCCGGAGCGATGTGCGGCTCTGGGCGCGGCGTCACGCTGCCGACATCGGCGGCACCGCCGTTGCTGAGGCGCTGCGCCAACTTCCACGGCGGCCGGTGCTCTCAAGCGTGAATGATCTGCAGAGCGTGACGGCGTCCGTGCTCGTACTCGCTCAACACGAAGACGCGGTGCACCCCGTCTCGGCTGCTGAAGAGATCGCCGGCGCGATACCGGGCGCTCGGCTTGAGGTGAGCGACGTGCCGTGGATCTGGGGCGGGCGTTCGCAGCTGCGCGAGACGGTGTCAGGCTTTCTCAACGCGCCGTAGCCGTGGCGTGGTTGGCTGAGCGACATGGAACACGATCGCGGACGCACCGAGCGGCTCGACCTCGCCGACGCCACCCTGCGCGAGTGGCAAGCGACAGTTCTCGATGTCGACGACGAGGGCATCGTGCTCGACCGGTCAGCGTTCTACCCAGGGGGCGGTGGGCAGCCGCCTGACCACGGCGTCCTGCTGTGGGGTGGCGTGGAGACACGCATCGTCGGCGCTCGACGCGGCGACGACATCCGGTTGGTTGCGGCCGAGGGCGATCCGGTGCCGCCGTTAGGCACCGCGGTGCGGGGTGCGATCGAGGATGACCGACGTTCGGCCCTGATGCGGACGCACTCGGGGCTGCACCTGCTGTCGGGGGTTGTGTTTCGCGAGTACGGCTGCCTGGTGACGGGCGGCAACATGGAGCCGCTCACCGCACGTATGGACTTCAACCTGCCCGAAGTGCCCGAGGGCTTCAA
>JBDTTS010000076.1:0-9122 GCA_039930525.1 Actinomycetes bacterium
CAGGAGCAGCTCGACCATCGCAACGCCTGGGACCTCGACTCCCAGCTCGAGCAGGCCATGGACGCGCTGCGCTGCCCGCCGCCCGATGCCGATGTGAGCGTGCTCTCTGGAGGAGAGCGGCGCCGGGTGGCGCTCTGCAAGCTGTTGCTGCAGCAGCCAGACCTGCTACTGCTCGACGAGCCAACCAACCACCTCGACGCCGAGAGCGTGCTCTGGCTCGAGCAGCATCTAGAGAAGTACCCAGGCACGGTGGTCGCGGTCACCCACGACCGCTACTTCCTCGACAACGTCGCCCAGTGGATTCTCGAGCTCGACCGTGGCCGGGCCTACCCCTACGAGGGCAACTACTCGACCTACCTCGAGGCGAAGGCAGCTCGACTGAAAGTCGAGGGTCAGAAGGACGTGAAGCGTAAGAAGCGACTGACCGATGAACTTGAGTGGGTGCGCTCGAACGCGAAAGCTCGACAGACCAAGAGCAAGGCGCGACTCGATCGCTATGAAGAGATGGCTGCTGAGGCCGATAAGCAGCGCAAACTCGACTTCGAAGAGATCCAGATCCCGCCTGGCCCGCGTCTTGGTGGAACAGTCATTGAGAGCACAAAGCTGAGCAAGGGCTTCGACGAGCGACTGCTGATCGACAACCTCTCGTTCTCGCTGCCGCGAAACGGGATCGTCGGAATCATCGGGCCGAACGGCGTCGGCAAGACGACCCTCTTCAAGATGATCGTGGGCGAAGAGAAGCCCGATTCCGGTGAGATCAAGGTCGGCGACACCGTCAAGATTTCGTACGTCGACCAGGGACGAGGCGGACTCGACGGCGACAAGACCCTTTGGGAGGTCGTGTCTGACGGCCTCGACTGGATCAAGGTGGGGAACGTCGAGATGCCCTCGCGTGCCTACGTGGCGGCGTTCGGTTTCAAGGGGCCAGATCAGCAGAAGCCAGCCAAGGTCCTGTCCGGCGGAGAACGCAACCGGCTGAACCTCGCGTTGACCTTGAAGCAGGGTGGCAACGTGCTGCTGCTCGACGAACCGACAAATGACCTCGACGTCGAGACCCTTAGCAGCCTTGAGGATGCGCTGCTTGAGTTCCCTGGATGTGCCGTGATCACCTCGCACGACCGGTGGTTCCTTGACCGCGTCGCGACGCACATCCTCGCCTACGAGGGTGACTCGCAGTGGTTCTGGTTCGAAGGAAACTTCGATTCGTACGAGAGGAATAAGATCGAACGGCTTGGTGCTGATGCCGCTCGACCACACCGCGCCACGTACCGCAAACTCACCCGGGGCTGAGACCGATGAACAGGCATCGGTATCTCTGCTCGTTGCGGTGGTCCGACATGGATGCGTTCGGCCACGTCAACAACACCACCTTCTTCACGTATTTGGAGGAGGCCCGCGTCGATCTGCTTTTCGTGCACGCAGGTGACACGGTCGCCCGCGAGCGGCTGTCCTCGGGAATCGTTGTGGCACGTCACGAGATCGACTATCGCGCCCCGCTCGTGTTCCGCCCAGAACCGGTGGCGGTTGACGTCTGGGTCTCGCGGCTTGGATCCTCATCGTTCGAACTGCGCTACGAAGTGCTCGACGACAGTGGTCCTACCTACGCCCAAGCGGCGACGGTCCTTGTGCCCTATGACGTCGAAGCGGGGCGGCCCCGCAGAGTCTCCGACGAAGAGCGGGCTGCCCTCGAACCATTCCTGGAGACCGCGTGACCCGTTTGCAGATCGCCGACGGCGGTGAGCGTTCGGGCTTGCAGCAGTACCTCGAGCGGCTCGTGGCTCTCGACAACCGTGCGGCCGTACGGGTGCAGGGCGCGGGATCAACGCTTGGCGTGTGGAGCGGACCCCCCTTTGAAGTGGTGGCGCTTCGACCGGTGGGGTTGGCCGAGCCAGCACATCTTGATGTGACGGTCTCTGCCCAGCGGCTATGCGAACAGGTCAGCGCGGGCCAGCGCATCGAGATACCTGCCACTGTGAGCGGACCCAGCTGGGTGGGGCTCCTGCCGCCACGCAGTGGGTGGGAGGAGCGCATGCGGGGTGACGTCGCAAATGTGCGGGCCGCCGTCGATTCGGCGAAGCACTTCTTCCGTGAGCGCGCGGCTGGCGTCACCGATCAGGCGGTGTTGCAACAGATTGCCGCCGATGTGTGGGAGCGGACCTGTCTGGGTGAGGTTCCCTTGCGCTGCGCACACGCGGCCGAATCGCTGGGGCTGATGGGCCCAGCTGACGGCATTGCCGTGGCCTATGCCACGAGCTCGTGGACGCGGCTCTCGGTGCCGGGTGGCAGCGTGGCGGCACGTCGTGGGCTTCTTCCGTCGATCCCTGTCTTTCCGCTGCTCTGAAGGCGGGAGCCAGGGTCGGGTAGCCCACATGCACGAGCCCAAACGGGTGACGCGACGATCATTTCGTCAAGATGGGGGCGTCCACCTGACGACATCGACCTATGGCCACCCTGACACGACGTCGACTGTTCGGACTCGCTGCGGCCGGAGCGGGCGGGCTGTCGGTCGCCGCGGTCGCGCCCACCGGCGCGGCGTCGGCCGCTGACGCGGGGAGTGGAGCCGACTTCGTCTCGGGCGACCTCAATCTGCACCTGCTGCGCCGCGCGACCTTCGGCCCCACACCCTCGCTCAAGTCAGCCGTCAAGAAGCAAGGCCGCAGCCAGTGGCTCAACAACCAACTGTCACCAGCGTCGATCGATGACTCCTCGTGCGAGCGACTGATCCGCGACCGATTTCCGCGAGTCAACTGGAGCATTCCCCAAGCGCGAGATGAGTTGGAGCCGTTCTCGTGGAATCTGATGAACGACCTCAGCATCGCGACGATCGCCCGAGCCACCTGGAGCAAACGTCAGCTCTTCGAGGTGATGTGTGAGTTCTGGTCAAACCATCTCAACGTCACGAATCCGAGCGACCGGGTGTGGGACAACCGCCAGGACTACGACCGCCGGGTCATCCGCAAGCACGCGCTGGGTCGGTTCGAGGACATGCTGATCGGAAGTGCGACTCACCCGGCGATGCTGCTGTACCTGAACAACGCTGACTCGACGAAAGAGAACCCCAACGAAAACTATGGTCGCGAGCTGCTCGAGCTGCACACGGTCAGCGTGGACGGTGGATACAGCGAGCAGGATATGCGCAACTCGACATTGATCATGACTGGTTTCGGGGTCAACTGGCGGAAAGGCACCTTCAACTACTTTGGCCGCGACCACTATCGCGGCCCGGTCAGCGTCATGGGGTTTTCGCACCCGAACCCCAACGCCGACGGGTACTCAATGGGTATCAAGTACCTCAAGTACCTGGCGAATCATCCTTCGACCGCTCATCACATTGCCGAAAAGCTCTGTGAGCGATTCGTCTCTGACCAGCCCGACCCGGCATTGGTGGATCGACTGGCTACCACCTACCTGGCCAGGGGTACCGCGATCGCTCCTGTGCTCCGGCAGCTGTTCAACAGCGCCGAGTTCGCCGGGTCGGTCGGCGAGAAGACCAGGCGCCCGCTGGAAGATCTCGTAGCGACGCTGCGTGTGCTCGATGTCAGACCCGACCGCGAAGGGCGTCAAGGGATGCAAGCCCTGGTCTGGATCTCGGACAGCCTAGGTCAACAGCCGCTGGCCTGGAGCCCACCAGACGGATACCCCGACGTGGCGCTCTCGTGGCAGTCCGCCGGTGGCACGTTGGCTCGCTGGAACACACACCTGTCGCTAGCGGCCCACTGGTGGCCGAAGGAACTCAGGAAGTCGCCGTCGCGTGACCTTCTTCCACGCCGTCTGCCTAAGACTCATGGCGCCATGGTCGACGCGCTCGCCAAGCGACTGGTCTTTCGAACCCTGGCGCCACCTCATAAGCAGGCGATTCTGAGCTTTCTTGGCCGCTCCGCCTCCGACCCGCTGGACAGCGACAGTGAGGCGGTCCGGGGGCGGTTGGACTCTGTGGTCGCGCTCATCCTCGACTCGCCCTACCACTGGGTCAGGTGATTGCCGTGACGACTGACACCGAAGAGTGCGGCTGCCCGGACTACGCGATGTCTCGTCGTGCCTTCCTGGGGCGGCTCGGAACGGTCGGAGCGCTCGCGGGCCTGACATCTGCCGGGCTGTCGACGCAGATGGCATTCGCCGCCGAGCCGTACAGCGGTGATGTGCTGGTCGTTCTGTCTCTGCGCGGAGGGTTCGACGGTCTCAACTCGATCGTGCCAACAGGCGATCCAAGGTACGCCGAGGTGCGTCCGTCGATTCGAATTCCACAAGGCGCGCTAGTGCCGCTCGACCCGATGTTTGGTCTGCACCCGGCCATGGCTCCGTTGATGCCTTGGTGGAACTCCGGTGACTTTGCAGCGGTTCAGGCAGTCGGAATGGCCAACCAGACCCGCTCGCACTTTGAGGCGATGGAAGAGATGGAGCGTGCAGCCCCTGGGTCTTCGCTGCGTACGGGCTGGCTCGACCGCACGCTTGGTCTGCGCGAGATCGGTTCGGCCTTTCAAGCCGTGCAGATGGGCAGCAGCATGGCTGCGTCGGCCTTCCGGGGGCCGTCGCCGGAACTGGCCATGCGTTCGGTGGACGACTTCGACCTTTCAGGAGCCTGGGATGCGAATGAGCGGCGCCGCTGGAGCGACGCGCTGACTGGCTTGCACGACGGGGCGCCGACAGCGGTGGCGGCACCTGCCGCGACCACATTGGGAGCCCTTGCCGGGGCCGCCGAGATGCAGGACGCCGAATACTCATCTGATGCAAGATACCCGACCACCGATCTCGGCCGGGCACTGCGAGATGTCGCGAGGGTTATCAAGTCTGACGTTGGCCTGCAGGTGGCAGCCGTCGACTACGGCGACTGGGACATGCATGCCGACATGGGAACGGTGGCCTCCGGTTGGCTCAGGGACAAGCTCGGCGAGCTGGCGAGCTCGCTGGCCGCGTTTGCGACCGACCTTGGGGCCAAGTTCGGAGACGTCACTGTGGTGACCCTCACCGAGTTCGGACGCAGCCTGGTCGAGAACGGCTCGGGTGGTGTCGACCACGGTCATGGCCAGGCAGTGCTGCTGCTCGGTGGGGGTGTCGACGGGGGCAAGGTGCACGGCACCTGGCCAACGCTGGAGCAAGACGCCCTGGCCGGTGGCGATCTGGCCGGCACCACGGACTACAGGCAGATTCTCGCCGAGATCCTTGAAAAGAGGTGCCAGGGGTCTCAGATGTCCTCGGTCTTCCCCGACCTCACGTCGGATCGGCTGGGTGTGGTCAGAGCTCGGGGCTGACCACACTCGGCGGTTCGTCGATGGTGTTGACGAGTGAGTGCGCGGCCATCTCCAGGTAGCCCCAGAGTTCGTTCTCGAGCTCTGGAGCGAGGTCGAGCGCGTCTACTGCGGCTCGCATGTGGTGAAGCCATTGATCACGAGCGAGTGCATCGACGCGGTAGGGGTGGTGTCGCATTCGCAGGCGCGGGTGCCCACGCTCATCTGAGTAAGTGGTGGGCCCTCCCCAGTACTGCTCAAGGAACATCCGCAGGCGATCGGCGGCCGGTCCAAGATCTTGCTCGGGATACAGCGGACGGAGCACCTCGTCGTCGGCGACGCCGGCGTAGAAGACCTCAACCAATCGGGTGAAGGTCTCGTGACCTCCGACGCGGTCATAGAAGGTCAGCTCAGATGCGTCCACGCGGGTGATTCTTCCAGGTGTGCTCAAGACGGCGGTGCCGACCTACCGATGAAGTCAGGGAACGGGCAAGGGGACCAGAAATTGTGGTGGCGAACCTCCGCTTCGCTGCGGCACTGGACTCCGTGGCGGCGGCGTCGGGTGTGCACCACCCTCCTGGGTGCGTTCCTGACCCGCCGCCCTTTCACGTGGTCTGCGTTGGTCCTTGATCAGCGGCACCATAAGAACCCGGCTGTGCCATCGAGAGGCCAGCGACCTCAAGCGCCTTGACTGACCTCGACCGCAGCTCACGGGAGACCCCCACCTGCTGTTCGTGCACGGTGTGCAGACGTATCCGAACGGTGACGGACAACGCGGTGATCGACTCGACTCCGATGACCGGGTCGTCAGGCATGATCTTGTTCTCCCACGCAGAATCGTGCTGCAGGGCCGCCACCGTCGAGGTCAGTACTTGCTTGACCTTCTCAAGATCGGCCCCATGTGCCACCGGGATATCGACGACCGCCACCGACCAGCCCTGGCTCTGGTTACCGAGTTCGGTCACCGAGCCATTCGTGACGTACCAAATCGTGCCGTCGAAGTCGCGAACGGTGGTGATGCGCAGTCCGACGTCCTCGACCGTCCCGGTGATGCCGTTGACCATTACGACATCGCCCACGCCGTACTGGTTCTCGAGAATCATGAAGACGCCAGAGAGAAAGTCGCGAACGATCGTCTGGGCACCGAAACCGATGGCGATACCAGCGATACCTGCGCTCGCCAGAAGTGGCGCGATGTTGATACCCATCGCGCTCAAGGCGAAAAGCAGCGCGACGGCGCCGATCACGAATGTGCCGACGGACGTCATCATCCCGCTGACGGCAGCAGCTCGCGCTCGGTACCGAGCAATCGCCATGTCGCGATCTCGGGGGGAGTCTTTGTCCGTCGACAGGTAGCGCGTGACGGCCGACTTCGTGAACGTTGTGGTCGTGCGACGGACGAACCGACGCCAAATCCACCGTGCTGTGAGCGCGAGCACGATGACGATGACGACCATGATCAGCGCACCAAGGAATGAATTGCCGATAAATACTCTCACCTGGTCGACCACTGACTCGTCTGCCTTGATCGCCATGATTCGCTGACGCAACTGCGTCAGACGTCCCAGCTGAGGCCGGTGTGCGCGGCGGCAAAAGTCAGCGTGTCGACCGACAGCTCGACGGCGCGGGTGACTGCTCGGGCGCCGTGACCTACGTCAGACTCGCGGCGCACCAGAACGGGGCGGCTCCCCGTTGTCGAGTGCTGCAAGGCGGCCGCCATCTTGCGGCCGTGCAAGGGGTCGACCCGAGTGTCGCCATCGAAGATGGTGAAGAGGGTCGCCGGGTAGTCGACGCCGTCACGAACGCAGTGGTACGGCGAGTAAGAAAGCAACCATTCGATCTCGGTGGGGTCGGCGGCCGAGCCATACTCGTCGGACCAGGTGGGGCCGAGACCGTGCTGCTCGTAGCGCACCATATCGAGCAGCGGCGCAGCGCAGATGACGGCTGAGTAGAGGTCGGGTCGCTGGGTGAGAGCCGCCCCGACCAAGAGACCGCCGTTCGAGCCGCCTGAGATGGTCAACTGATCAGCGGTCGTCACGTCGTGGGCGATGAGCCACTCGGCAGCGGCGTGGAAGTCGTCGAAGACGTTCTGTTTGGTGTCGCGCATGCCGTCCCGGTGCCATTCTTCGCCCTCTTCACCGCCCCCGCGCAGGTTCGCGACGACGTAGGCGCCGCCAGCTTCGACCCAAGCGAGGATGGTCGCGGAGTAGGCGGGAGTGAGTGGAACGCCGAAACCGCCGTAACCATTGAGAATGGTCGGAGCGGGGCCAGCGGGGGCGTCCTCACGCCGGATCACGAACATTCGCACGGCAGTGCCGTCCTTGGACGTGTACACCACCTGCTCGGAGGTGGCCGGCGGCACGTCAACCGTTCCCGGTGCACTGGCCCACAACGAGGTGGAGTCGGTCACCGCGTCGTAGTGATACACCGAGGCTGGCGTGACATGGTCGGTGTAGCCGAACCATGCCTCGTGGCCGCCTTCGGGACGATCGCTGATGCCGGCCACTGTGCCGAGCCCGGGCATCGGCACGGTGGCCGTCTCGGCGCCAGAACGAAGGTCATGGCGGTGAATACGTCCCACGGCGTGATGGCTTCTGACGACAAGCAGCACCGGATCGGGCAGGGCGTCTCCGTCGAGAACCGCCCAACCTTCGAGGACGGCTTCGGGGTCTTCGGGGACGAGGTCGCGCCACTCCTCGAGCGACCAGGTTCCCGGTTCGGTCACGAGAATGCGTCCGCGTGGGGCCTGGTTGTTGGTGTAGGCGTAGATCAGGCCGTCGCGGCCGAAGTACAGCGAGGTCTGTGCGTCAACCCCCTCTTGCACTGTCACCAAGGTGGGGTTTTCGGGCGATGAGTTGATGATGTCGGCGACCCACAGGTCGTTGCGCGGTTCGGTGCCGGCCGCTGCAGTGATCGACAGCCATCTGCCGTCACGGCTCACCGTGACGCCGTAGTAGTTCATGGAATCGAGGCCGGTGCCGAACACGAGTGTGTCGCTTGCGGGATCAGAACCCACCTGGTGCAGCCACACCCGGCGGTGGAACTGCTCTTCGCCAGCTGGAACCTGATCGGCAGGAAGTGTCCGGACGTAGTAGTACGACTTGCCACCTGGAAGCCAGGCAACGGGTGAGTAGCGTGCCCGATCGATCGGGCCGTCCACGAGGTCGCCGGTGGCGACATCCATGACTCGCAGTACCGACTCCTCGGTACCGCCTTCGGACAACTGGTACGAGAGCAGGTCACCCTCTTTGCTCGGCTGCCAAGTGTCGAGGGTCGTCGTGCCAGAGGCGTCGAGGGCCATGGGGTCGATCAGCGTGCGTTCAGTGCCATCGCTGTCGATCACGATCAGGACGGCGTGCTCTTGCTCGGCGGAGCGGCGCATGACGAACTGCCTGGCTCCGCGCCACACGGGTGCAGTGACGATGCCGGCGCCCACCAGCTCGCTGACCCGCCGGCGCACGTGCTGCTTGCCGGGCCAGTTGTCGCGGGCCGCGATGAAGAGCGCATCCTCGGCCTGTGACCATGTCTCAGTCCGCGGGTCATCGGCGTCCTCGAGCCAGCGGTAAGGGTCAGCGACCTCGTGACCGTGCAAGGTCTCGACGAGGGGGAGTCGTTCGGCGGTGGGGTACGAGGGGCGCGCGGCGTCAGGCATGGGGATCAGCCTAGGGCCAGGGCCCGCAAGTCCCTCAGGCGATATTGCTGGCCCCTGGGCGTGACTCGGGTCACACTGGTCTGGCCATGTCTCGAGCGCTGGTGTTGAACGCCACCTACGAGCCGCTCTGCGTCGTGCCCGCCTTCCGGGCCGTGTGCCTCGTCCTTGCCGAGAAGGCCGATCTCATCGCCGATGACGGCAGCCTGCTGCACTCCGAGCGGCTCGCCATTCCCAGCCCGTCGGTC